>DUMD01000040.1 GCA_012840065.1 Clostridia bacterium | reverse complement strand
GAATGACTTGTGCAGCCTGTGCCAAGACTATTGTAAGAAGTCTGGGAAAAATTGACGGGGTTGTTAATTTTAATGTTAATTATGCCAGCGAAAAATTGAGTTTGGAATTTGATCCCCAGCGGGTAAGCTTGGAAACTATTTTTGCCAGAGTAGAGGATTTAGGCTATAAATTGCAGGAAGAGGAAACCGTTAGAGAGGTTACGATTCCCATTGCCGGAATGACCTGTGCGGCTTGTGCGGCGGCGGTGGAAAGGGCTTTGAAAAAGCTGGAAGGAGTGGAGGAAGCTGCCGTAAACCTGGCAACGGAAAAGGCGGTTGTTAAGTATGACAGCAATCTTATCCGGATATCTCAATTAAAACAAGCCATAGAAAAGGCCGGTTATCAACCTTTGGAACTGGAACTGGGAGTAAGCGTGGATCGGGAGAGGGAACGCAGGGAGAGGGAAATAAAATCTTTAAAGACAAGATTTCTTATTGCAGCAATTTTTACTATTCCGCTCTTTTATATTTCTATGGGACATATGCTGGGGGCACCCCTGCCTAGGTTTTTAGATCCTGCTTACCATGCTTTGAATTTTGCTCTAGTCCAATTAATCCTAACAATTCCGGTTATCCTGGTGGGTTCTCGCTTTTATACGTTAGGATTCAGGACGCTGTTTAAAGGAAGTCCCAATATGGATTCTTTAATTGCCATCGGTACCAGTGCAGCTTTTATTTATGGAATATATGCCGTAATAGAAATTGTTGCCGGCAATCACCATATGGCTATGCAGCTTTATTTTGAAAGTGTTGCTGTAATTATTACTTTAATTCTATTAGGAAAGTATTTGGAGAGCATTTCGAAAGGAAAAACTTCTGAAGCTATTAAACAGCTTATGGGTTTGCAGCCTAAAACCGCCACTGTTATTCAAAACGGCCAGGAGCTGGTTTTACCAATTGAGGAAGTAGAGGTTGGAGATATTCTTGTTGTTAAACCCGGGGAGAGAATCCCGGTGGACGGGACCGTAATTGAAGGTTATACTTCTGTGGATGAATCCATGCTGACTGGGGAAAGTATACCGGTAGAAAAAAGTATTGGTTCCCAGGTTGTAGGAGGGAGTATCAATCAAACCGGGTCCATTCATTTTCGAGCTACAAAAGTAGGGAAGGATACTGTCTTGGCTCAAATTGTTCGCTTGGTGGAAGAAGCTCAAGGTTCAAAAGCTCCCATTGCCAAGTTGGCTGATGTTATTGCAGGCTATTTTGTTCCTGTTGTAATTGGAATTGCGGTTGCGGCCGCTGTATTATGGCTACTGGCCGGTTACCCTCTAACTTTTGTTCTGACTATCTTTATATCTGTTTTGGTAATTGCTTGTCCCTGTGCCCTGGGGCTGGCAACCCCAACAGCTATTATGGTGGGAACAGGAAAGGGTGCGGAATACGGAGTACTTATCAAGAGCGGGGAAGCATTAGAAACTGCCCACCGGATTAATACGGTTGTTTTTGATAAGACGGGAACAATAACGGAAGGAAAACCAAGGGTGACTGATGTCATTGTCAGAGGAAAAATTACGGAAGAAGAAATCTTGCTTTTGGCGGCTTCTGCTGAGAAAGGTTCAGAACATCCTTTGGGTGAGGCTATTGTCAAGGCTGCAGAAGAGAAGGGACTTGAACTGAAAAAATTCGATAAATTTTCTGCTATGCCCGGTCGGGGTATTGAGGTGGAGATAGAGGGCAAGTTGCTGCTTTTGGGAAACAAAAAATTGATGAGGGAAAGGGATGTGGTTTTCGATTTGGAGGATGATGCAAACCGCTTGGCCGAAGAAGGAAAAACTCCAATGTATATTGCTTTGGATGGGGAATTGTTAGGTATTATTGCTGTGGCTGATGTGGTCAAGGAAAACAGCAAAAAAGCCATAGAAAAACTTCATCAAATGGGAATTGAAGTTGCTATGATTACGGGGGATAATCGGCGAACAGCGGAAGCAATTGCCAAACAGGTTGGAATTGATTTTGTTCTAGCGGAGATTCTTCCGGAGGATAAAGCCAATGAAGTAAAAAAACTACAAGAAGAAGGGAAGAAGGTTGCCATGGTAGGAGACGGAATCAACGATGCTCCTGCTTTAGCCCAGGCGGACGTAGGGATGGCCATTGGGTCCGGGACGGATGTGGCCATGGAATCGGCGGATATTGTTTTAATGAGAAGCGATTTAATGGACGTGGTAACAGCTATTCAATTGAGCAAAAAAACTATTAGGAATATTAAGCAAAACCTGTTTTGGGCTTTTGGTTATAATACGGCGGGAATACCGATTGCAGCAGGACTGTTATATGCTTTTGGGGGACCACTGTTAAATCCCATGTTTGCTGCTGGGGCCATGGCTTTGAGTTCTGTATCTGTTGTAAGCAACGCTTTAAGGTTGCGTAGGTTTAAGCCCTCCCATAATTAGGAGTGGTTAAACATAAGCAACAAGTAAGTTTCTATTAGGTAAGGAGGAAGAGAAATGAAGAAGAAAATATTGATTGAAGGAATGAGTTGTGCCCATTGTGTAGCCCGGGTAGAAAAAGCTTTTCAAACCCAGGAAGGGGTTAAGGAAGTAAAGGTTGATCTTGAAGGTAAGAATGCGATAGTGGAATTGACCAAGGAACTTTCTGATCAAACTCTTAAAGAAATTGTGGAAGATGCCGGATACGATGTAGTAAGCATTGAGAAATTATAAAATTCTAATTTTAAAATTTTGCAGATTTTTAACGAACATTGTCAGGGAAACTATTTCTCCTGACAATGTTCGTTTTTTTGTATTGGGTTCAGCTCAGTTGGTATTCAGCGGCATTAATTATTCCCTCTTTAAAAATGCTTATATTGATATGGCTCAGATAAGCCGCGACTTTATTCAAAATATCGTAGAAAAAAACATTGAAAGTGTATACGCAAAAGGTCTCACACTGGAGGACGTGGAGGGATTTGAAGAATACCTTGCTTCGATAAACGACAGTCTACCGCAAATTGAAGAGATCGGTCTATTCCAGGCGGATAAAGTTAATGTTACCATTTCTAATGATTATATAGAGCAGCAGATGTTCAAAATCCTTTTAGACATGGTAACAGTACTGGTTATCTCAATCTTATTTATGGTAGAGATGACCTTAATGTCGGTAGTAATTATGACCAGAGATTCAGCAAAGAGTGTTGATAATCAAAAAGCGATTGCTGGTCCTAAGACCAGTCACGGCTTAGTAAGGGCAACAACCTTTTTTATGAATATAAGCGCCTATATGTCACATACCTTTATCACCATTGTTATGAATAAACTTTACCGACCTATTTTGGGATTACCCAAAGATGTGGTATTGGGTTTGGCTCTTTCAGGGGAAATGTTAGGTGGGATCCTGGCTATCATCATTGCAGGTTGGTTAATGGGCAGGAAAGGTTGGAAGTCGATCTTTTCCATGGGGGCACTGCTTCTGGTAGCAGGCAATCTGCTATCCGGTTTTAGCCACAGCATTATTCCTTATATTATTGCTAGGGGAATAGCAGGTTTAGGTTTGGGCTGTATGTTGATGACAATACGTACTTTGGTGGTTTCTCTTCCAGAAAGCAATACTGCCATTGCTGAATTTTCCGCCGGTTCTGTTGCTGGATTAAATTGCGGCGGCGTAATTGGAGGTATGTTAGCTGAACGAATCGGCTATAATACAGTATTTTTTCTGGCTGCAGCTATTGTAATTATTCCCTTCGCTTTTATTCATAAGTTTATGGGTCAATATGAAATCAAAGGGAGAAAAACTAGCAATGAATCTGCTTTAGCAAAGTTCGCTAATTTTATCTCTGACAAAAAGACAATCGTTTTTCTTGTTTGTATTTTTGCACCCCATCTTATCAATGGATCATTTTTAGAATATTATTTCCCGTTATTTGCATCAGGTAATAACCTGTCTCAAAGTGATATAAGTAGGGGATTTCTGCTAAATGGTCTTTTTATCATTTATCTGGGACCGGTTTTAACCAGATATGCTACTGAAAAGTTAGGCAATTTAAAAGGGATAATTATTGCTATGTTCATTGTGTTTTATGCTCTAATAAACTTTACGCTTTTTGGTACTATCTTTGCATCCTTTGCAACCATTATTCTCTTAGGTATTGCTGAAAGCTTTGGAACTTCTTTGGAAACCACTTATTTCTTAAGTTTAGAAGGAATTAAAAATTTAGAAATTAACCAAGGAATAGCCTATTTTAGTTTGATGGTCTACTTAAACAGAATGTTGGGACCAATGGTTTATGGAATGGCTTTATCCTTGGGAACAAGAATGGGGGTAGGTATAATTGGTTTAGGGGTATTGATTTTGCTACTATTATTTATCTTTTTCAGTAAGTACGAATTAAGGCGAAACAGTACTTCAATAACTGGCTAAAAATAATTTTACTTTAAATTATTAAAGGAAATTGAGGTTTCGAGAAATGAAGCGGATGATAAAAATACTTATTTTGAGTGTGGTTTTATTATCAATATTAACCGGATGTTCAACTAATACTGTGGCCTTAAAAAGGGAAAAAGAGGCTGGCCAGGGAGATGAAATTCTTATTGGGGTACCGGTTCCCCTTGAATTTGCCCAGAAAAATACCAAATTTCTAAAAGGTATAGAGCTAGCCCTAGAAGACCTCAACGCTAAAGGCGTTAATGGCAAGAAAATTAAATTGGAGATCGCAGATGATCAAGGAAATTTCAAAACTGCTGTTGATCTGGCTCAGGAGTTTTCCAAAAACACCCGCATGGTGGCAGTGATTGGCCATTGGTTTTCTGATATTTGTTTGCCCGTATCAAGTATTTATGAGGAAGCAGGGATGTTGACAATTGTGCCTACCGTTTCTAATCCGGATTTAACTGGAAACGGGTATAAGTATGTTTTTCAGAATATTATCAGTGATAAAAGAATTGCTGAAAAAATGTGTAGCTATGCCAAAAGTCAAGGATATGAGCGGGTGGTAGTTTGTTATGAAGATAGCTCCTACGGCAGAAATTTGACAGCTGTTATCGAAAGAGAGGCTAAGGAAAAGGGAATCAGGATTGTTGACAGATGTTCCGGTTTAGTAACGGAAGAGCAGTTTAAAAGAGCCTATGATAAATGGAAAGCACTGGAGTTCGATGCGGTGCTATTGGCTCTTAATATGCCTGAGGGAGGCAATTATATAAAGGAATTAAGAAAGGTAAACAAAGAAGTAGGAATTATAGCAGCTGACGGATTAGACGTTGGTAATTTCATTGAACTGCTTGGGGAAGATGCCGAAGGAGTCGTAATTGTTACAACTTACAATCCTTATCGTCAGGCCAGTGAATTAGATAAATTTACCCAAAGATATAGGGATAAATATAATGAAGAACCTGATGTATGGGCAATTCAAGGGTATGAATCATTACAGCTTATAGCTCACGCCATCGAGCAAACAGATAGTTATTCTCCGGCAGTATTAGCTGATTATTTGCGAAATATGGATCCAATGAGGTCTGTTTTAGGAGAAATTAGTTTTAACAATTATGGGGAAGTTGAGGGTAAAGAAGTTTATGGAAAAATAGTGACAGACGGTCAGTTTAATTATATTGATTGAACTTAATTTTATGGTAAAAGGAAGGACAGATCCATGTCAGAAAGTAAAGTTTTTAGAAAAGTTTCTTTAGATCGCTTATCTTCTCCGGAAGAATTGGATCAGCGGCTAACAATAACCTCGCCCATTGGTTGGGTGGCCCTAACTGCTATCTTTATCTTAGTTGTTGCTGCTCTTATCTGGGGGATTTTCGGCAGTATTCCGGATAAAGCAGTAGGCAGGGGGATTATTATTTCCGGTGGCGGGATTCACAGCCTTATTCATCATGCCAATGGCCAGATAACTGATCTAAGTGTTAGTGATGGTGATTATGTCGAAAAAGGACAGGTAATAGCCAGAATAGATCAGCCGGAGCTTATTGTTGAAATCAATAAGTATAAAGAAGATTTGGCTGCTCTCAAATCAATAGATTTGAACAATCTTGTTCTAAACGACAGTAAACTTAATTTTAATATCTATGGCAAGATTGCACAAATGTATAGGGACTATGAAATGGCTAAAGCAACTTTGGAAAGTCAAAGGGCCTATTACAATACTCAGAAGGCTCAGGCTGAGTATGAAGTAGAGCAGGCTAAGATCCAATATGAAGATGCCTTGGAAAAATATAATAATTATAAAGTTTTATACGAAAACGGCGTAGTTTCTAGAACAGAGTTTAACAATGCGGAACGTGAATTGGCTGTAAGCGAGTTAAACTATAGGACTAAACAGCAAAATTTAAGTGAGCTGCCTCTGTCTCAGTTAATTGAGGCAGAAGCTAATTATGAAACTCAAAAACAGATGCTGAAGGATACCATTATTTCTTCTATTAAAGATTTGGAAAATAGTATTCAAAAAATGCAGAACGATTTGATTAATAACAGTGAAATAGTTGCTAATGTTTCTGGCCGGATATTGGAAATGCGGGTTAAAAAGGGAGATATGATTCAAGCAGGCAGTGTAATTTGTACCATAGCAGAAGAAAATGAACAGGCTGATACATTGGAAGCTGTTATTTATGTTCCGGTGGAACAAGGTAAAAAAATAATGCCTGGCATGGAAGCTAATGTATCTCCTACTACAGTTCAAAAGGAAGAGCATGGTTTTATGTTGGGGAATGTAGTTTCTGTTTCTGAATATCCAGCCAGTGCCCAAGGGATGATGTTGACTTTGGGTAACAGTGAACTGGTAGAGCAGTTATTAGGAGACGGTGCACCAATTGAAGTTAGAGTAAAGTTAATCAGAGATAGTAGTACCCCCAGCGGTTATAAATGGTCTACTTCGAAAGGACCATCCATCATAATTGACGATGGTACTTTCTGTATGGGAGAAATAAAGGTTGAACAAAGAAGACCTATTAGCATGGTAATACCATTTATTAAAAAGATTTTGCCTATTTAAATCGAGGGCTTGGGTTTTGAGGTGATAACTTTGCAGAAAAGTAAAAATAGAAAGAAAGTTCCCTCAATATTGCAAATGGAAGCAGTGGAATGCGGGGCCGCCTCTTTAGCAATGATCTTTGCTTATTATAAAAAGTTTTTGCCTTTAGAAAAATTGCGGGTTGACTGCGGGGTTACCCGTGACGGCGTAAAGGCCAGCAATATTTTAAAGGCAGCACGGAGACACGGCTTTGTTGCTAAGGGGTTTAGAAAAGAACCGGAGGATTTAAAGAATATCCGGTTGCCTGCTATTATCCACTGGAATTTTAACCATTTTGTTGTGTTGGAAGGATTTGATGAGAAAGGTAGGGTTTATATTAACGACCCTGCCAGCGGTCCGAGGGTTGTTACAGCTGAAGAATTTGATTTATCTTTTACAGGTGTAGTTTTAACCTTTGAACCAGGCCCTGAATTTCAAAGGAGCGGTAAAAAGGATAACTTTATAGATGCTTTAAAGGGTTGGCTGTCTGGTTCAGAAAAAACGATAGTTTATCTAGTTTTAATAGGTTTACTAATGGTGGTACCGGGCTTAATTTCTCCTTCCTTAAACAAAATATTTATTGATGATATTTTGTTAGGCGGGAAAAGGGATTGGCTTAAACCGTTGCTGTGGGCCATGGGTATTGTTGTGGCTTTACAAGCTGTACTTACTGCTTTACAGCAACATTATCTTTTAAAAATGGAAACGAAAATTGCCATAACCAATGCGGGAAAATTTTTCTGGCATATTTTTAGATTGCCGGTAGTTTTCTTTCAACAACGATCAATTGGAGATATTTCCAATCGTTTACAAAGCAATGATAAGGTTGCTGCATTTTTATCCAGAGAACTGGCAGAAACAGCGATTGGACTTTTGACTATAGGCTTTTATTTCCTGGTTATGCTGCAATATAGTGTATCTCTTGCCCATGTAGCATTAGTAATTGCTGCTTCAAATATTGTTTATTTGGTTTATTCTTCTAATAAGATAGAAACTTTAAATAAAAAACTATTGCAGGATAAAGGAAAGGTGATGGGATTTTCTATATCCGGTTTATTCATCATTGAAACTTTAAAAGCATCAGCGTCAGAATCGGATTTCTTTGCCAAATGGTCAGGATATCATGCTAAAGAAATTAACGCTCACCAGAGTTTAGGTAAAACAACTCAACTTTTATTACAGCTGCCTGAGTTTTTAGCAGAAATTGCAGATGTGATTGTTCTGTTTATAGGTGGTTTGATTATAATCAAAGGCAACTTGACTATCGGTTCCTTAATTGCCTTCCAGGGTTTGCTGGGCAATTTTATGAGACCAATTAGCGGAATAACGCAAATTGGCATGAACTTAAAGCAAGTCCAAGGGGATATTAACCGTTTAAATGACGTTTTCAAGTATGAGCTTGATGAAAATGTTACTAGACAGGTAAAAGCAGAGAAGGAAGAAGATGCTTATAGAAAGTTAGAAGGCTACATAGAGTTAAGAAATGTAACCTTTGGTTATAACCCTTGGGACCCGCCTTTGATTGAAAATTTCAATCTCACTCTAAAACCAGGTTCGCGGGTGGCCTTGGTTGGCGGTTCCGGCTGCGGCAAAAGTACGGTAGCCAAATTGATTGCTGGGATTTATCAGCCATGGTCAGGAGAAATATTGTTTGACGGGGTAAGAAGAGAGGAACTGCCCCGCAGTGTGATTGTTAATTCTTTAGCGGTAGTGGATCAGGATATAACCTTGTTTGAGGGAACAATCAAGGAAAACCTCACCATGTGGGATAGTACTATTTCAGAGTTCGATATAATTCGGGCTGCTAAAGATGCATGTATTCATGATGATATTGCAATGAGACATAAAGGTTATGATGATAAAGTGAGTGAAGGTGGAGCTAATTTTAGTGGCGGGCAGAGACAACGTTTAGAAATTGCAAGGGCCTTAGCTGGAAATCCCACCATCCTAATTCTTGACGAGGCAACCAGTGCATTAGACGTTCACACTGAAAAAATTATAGATGAAAATATTAGGCGTAGAGGTTGCACCTGTGTGATTGTTGCTCACCGTTTAAGTACAATTAGGGACTGTGACGAAATTATTGTTATGGATCACGGCAAAATTGTGCAACGTGGTACTCATGATGAATTAAAAAGCGTAGAGGGGCTTTATGCACAATTAATAAGTGCTTAATTAAGCTCGAAAGAGGGGTTGGGGCTTGAATTTTGTAAATAATTTGAAGTATGACAGGATAAAAGCTGAAGGCAATAAACCTTTGCTTCTGAGCTATGGAAAATTGTGGTTTGTTCAGGAAGGAAAGGTAGATATATTCATTACTAAAGTTTTTGGTACTGAAGCCATAGATGCTAGAAGCTACTTATTTTCAATTGAAAAAGGGGAGCTGTTTTTAGGGGTAGAGAAACAAGCGGTGGAAGAAGGAGTCTTTGCTTTATTGGCTGTAGGAAACACCGAGACCGAGCTTTTGGAAATTGATTTAACCCAGTTAACAACTATAAGGACTGATAAAGAGAAAAGAGAGGCTACAGATTTATTAAAAGCTTGGATCGAAAAATGGAATTTGGAAGGAATTAAAACAGATTATCAGTTTGATTGGGATCTCGGTTTACCCCTGGAACAACTAGCTAATTTCAATAAAGCTGTCTTTGCTCAGGCAATTGCGATTATGTTGCAAAGTAAAAAGCAAGAAGTATTAAGACATAAGTTAAAAGCTGAAAAAGACGAATTACATATGAGCAGTGGACTGCGGAAATTGATGAATACCTTAAGTTCAAAAGCTAAGGACAGCTTGGAAGAGGAAGAGTTCTTAATTGATAATCTACTTTTTAAGGCTTGCTTAGCTGTGGGTAAGGCAAAGAAAATCAAGATAGTTCCTTCACTTGGTTTAAAACAGGGCAAGGCTGATGAATCTAAAGACCTTCTGGGCGATATAGCTCGGGCTTCACAAATTAGAATTAGACAAATCATTTTGAAAGGCACTTGGTGGAAAGAAGATAATGGAGCTCTGTTGGCTTATAAGGAAAATGGAGATCCGGTAGCTTTATTGCCGCTTTCCCCCAAAAAATATATTTTGTATGATCCCAGTAATGAGAGTAGGGTAGTTGTTGATAGCAATATAGCAAGTACTTTGAAACCACAAGCATATACTTTTTATCGTCCCTTACCTGCAAAAGTAATAACATATAAGGATTTACTTAAGTATTTAATTGATGGAATTTGGAAATCAGATGCGGTAACGGTTCTTGTTATGGGTATTTTGGGTGGCCTGTTGGGTGTTTTAACACCTTCTGTAACAGGGAAAATATTTGATCAAGTTATTCCTGATGGTGAAAAGACTTTATTGGTCCAAATTGGTTTCCTGCTCATGGCTATTGCGGTTACTACTTTTGCTCTAAATTTAACGAGAGCTTTTGCAATGCACCGGATAGAAGGAAGAACCGAAGCAGACCTGCAAGCAGCAGTTTGGGATAGGTTATTAAGTCTACCGGTGCCTTTTTTTAAAGATTATACTGCTGGGGAATTGGCAAGTCGTGCGATGGGGTTAAGCGAAATCAGGGTTATCCTTTCTGGTGCGGTTGTCAATACATTAATTTCAGGAATTTTCTCGATTTTCTATTTCATTCTCTTGTTTTATTATAGCTGGAAACTGGCTCTTATTTGCACTTTGATCATAGCTGTTGTAGTAGCCATTTCTCTCTTGTTCGGCAAAATCCAAATTCGCTATGAACGGGAATTGCTGGATATAAATAACTATATTTCCGGAAAAGTTTTTGGACTTTTAAGTGGCGTAAGCAAAATAAAAACTTCAGGAGCAGAAAAACGGGCATTTAATAATTGGGCTCAGGATTTTAGCAAGGCTAGGAGCGTTACATATAAAAAAGAAAGAATTGGCAATAGAATGGCGGTTTTCAATTCTACTGTTAATATGGTTGCTACAGGAATAATCTTTTTCACCATGCTAAAACTTAAAGGAATAAACTTGCCCGCAGGGAAATTTATTGCCTTCAATTCAGCATTCTCCAGTTTTTTAGGAGCGATGCTGGAAATATCCAATGTGGTTTTACAACTCAATGTTGTTAAACCCTTGTATGAACGGGTTAAACCAATTTTAGAAACATTGCCAGAGTATGACACGGAAAAAGCAGATCCTGGTGAGCTTGAAGGAAATATAGAAGTTAAACATCTTTACTTCCGCTATAATGAAGACGGTCCCTGGATTATAAATGATGTTAGTTTTGAGATAAAGAAAGGTGATTATGTTGGTATAGTGGGACCTTCCGGTAGCGGAAAGTCTACCTTGTTTAGGCTACTGTTAGGCTTTGAGAAACCGGATGCAGGTCAGATTTATTATGACCAACAGGATTTGAACAATCTGGATATTCGGGCTGTTCGTCGACAATTAGGTGTGGTACTGCAAAACGGTCAGCTGATGACAGGCAGTATCTTTGACAATATTGTTGCAGCACATCCGAGGTTAACAATAAATGATGCCTGGGAAGCCGCCCGTATGGCCGGAATGGAACAGGATATCAAAGACATGCCTATGGGGATGCATACAATGATAAGCGAATATGGTAGTACCCTCTCAGGGGGACAAAGACAAAGGTTGTTAATTGCCCGGGCTATTATTTCTAAACCTAAAATTCTCTTTTTTGACGAAGCTACAAGTGCCTTAGATAATAAAACTCAAAAGATAGTAACTGAAAGCCTAAATAGCTTAGGAGTAACTAGGATTGTAATAGCTCATAGATTGAGTACGATTGCTAATTGTAACAAGATAATTGTTATGGATCGCGGTCGGATTGTGGAACAGGGGAGCTATGAAGAGCTGTATAAGAAGGGTGGATTGTTTACTAAGTTAGTTCAAAGACAACTTGCATAGGAGGACCGTAAAGGGATTCCTTTTTTGAAGCTAGAGGTGAATAGTTAGTGAATTACGTTAGCAATATGCCTGTAGAAACACTGCAAACTGAGGTTTTTACCGAGATATATAATAAGTATTATTCTAGAATCTATAAATATATACTTTTTAGGGTGGGTGATCACTTTTTAACGGAAGATTTGGTTAGCGAAGTTTTTGAAAAAGTATTCCTTAAATACCATACCTTTACGGCAGAAAAGGGTAGGTTTGATGCTTGGCTTTTTACGATAGCCAATAATACGGTAATTAATTATTTTAAAAAGAACAAGCATAAACTTCAGACTGCCAACTTAGAAAAGATTGAAGGAAAATTTCGTTTAGAGGATTTAATTATTGAACAAGAATTAAAAGAATTTCTCCTTCAGGCAATTATGTGCCTGAAGGAGAGAGAAAGAAATATAATTGCACTTAAGTTTGGCGCTTGTTTGACAAATCGGGAAATTGCTCAACTTCTTGATTTGTCGGAAAGTAATGTAGGAACCATCTTGTATAGATCGCTAAAACATTTGAAGGATATTTTAAAAGAAAAATTAGCATTTACTAGCTAAAATTGTGATTTTGAGGTGTAGTTAATGTCTGAAAAAGATTGGATGGAGTTATTTGATAAGGAACTGGATAAAATCATTGCCGGAGAGCCGATAATCCCAAGTGAATATGACTCTTTCAATGAAAAATGCAAAGAGTTATTAGTTCTCGCTCGGTTATTAGCTAAAGTAGATTATACGACAGAAAACCGGGCTGGCATGGGAAGAATTTGGTCAAGAATTAGGTTAAATGAGGAACTGGAAGATGATGCTCTGGATTTGGTTGCCGGTGGTCTTAACTTAAATGAAGTAATAGATGAAAAAGAGAAAAAAAAGGTGCCTAAATTGCCTAGAGGGTGTTAGGAAGCTAAGCTCTTTTTTTTAACTAATTTTTTATAAAAAAACACAAAAATGATGTGCTAGTTTTTTGGAAAGTTTGTATTAATAAATAGAAAAACAATCCAGCAAGTGGAAAGAGTTTTTGTTTAGAAAATATAAAGAGGTGCGGCATGTTGTTAGAAGAATTATCCTTTCTGCAAGAAAATCATTTTTGCCATAAGGAAGTCTTGACGTGGGAACAAATGCCTCTTCAAGACGAGCCTTTCGTTCAGGCCTGGGAAGAATATATCAACGATATTCCTCACAAAGGTGTCCTAAAAGCACTAAAAGAGAGGTTGGTGCAGCTTAATTTCCCCGTTCAAGAGGGAATGAGCAGCAGCGTGCATTATCTCTTGGCAACCAGAAAGGGCTTTAATCCTAATGAGATGAAAACAGCAAGTGGAACTAAACTTGAAAAGGAATCAGAGCTTAAGGTTTATCTTTGTCAAACCTTGGCCGGACGCATTCCTGTAATTGAAACAAACAGCCGAAAAGATTTTGAAACTTTGGTTCGGGTGTTTTCTTACAGAAATGAACCTGTCGCTATCCCTGCTTCAATGGGAGCTTGTTTGATTAAAGGTTATAACAACTGGGACCGGGTAAATCAATATAAACAAAAATGTAAAGGTAACTTTAATTTTGAAGAGCTGAAAGCTCAAAAGGACTTATATCAAGACAAGTTTTTGATTCTCAGCAGCAGTGAATATAGCGGGGTTCCGGCAAAAATGTTAGGTCTTGCAGATGAGGATTGGCGTCGGTTGTCAATGATTATTCGGAGAGAACATGAAGCAACACATTATTGCACGCTTCGTTTTTTTGGCTCAGCAAAAAACCATTTGCTGGATGAATTCATCGCTGATTAATATGGGAATAATCGCGGCTATTGGCAAGTATAGGGAAGATTGGTTTTTATGTTTTATGGGTTTAGAAAACTATCCTGATTTTAGACCGGGGGGAAGACTGACTAACTATTTGAAAAACTTAACTTTATCTGACAGGGCTTTTGACTATTTAACAACTTATATCAAAAATGCAGCAGAAAATGTGGAGAAATTTTGTAATGAAAATCCGGATGTTTATACTGCTCAAGGAAAATTTGCAATGCTAATGCAGCTGTCAAAAACTAACCTACAGCAGATGGTAGCGGCTATTGAACCCCTCCCTATATCATTTTCCCTATATTATTTCTCCCTATATCACCTATGTTATTTCTCCCTATATCATATAAAGATAACACAAACTTTAAATTTAAGCAAATGGTAGTTGGTCCAGATAATTGAAATATAATTTAAGACGGGGGATAGCCATGAATAATGTTTATGGCTATCCCTTCACAATAGTAATAATGTATTGGTGGGGATAAATAGGATGGAAGGAAATATTAAAAGCTATCTTCAAGCTGTTGCTCCAGATTTACCCTTAGAGATAGTTTCGCAAGAATTATACGGCAAATTAAATAAGCTAACTGATTTTTTTAAGGATTTTGCAGCCAGCGAATATATTTTGGAAACTTCCTTAAATTCAAATTCTGCTGAGGCGGATTTTTCATTTCGGGTGTTGACCGAGGAAAAAGATAGTTTGCTAAAGGGATTAAAAAATAAGGATTTTATGAATCTAACTAAGGACGAAAGCTGGAGGAGATTTGTTGATTTTGTTAATTATTGGCCCCAGGAGATAGCTGATCTTTGGCTGGAAATGGATTATGGTGAATGGGAAAAGGAGATACCCAGACCTTGTTTCTTTTTCAATGCCGGTCAGCTAAAAAAGAATGGGGAGATTGATTATAATCTTTTATTTACGGCCTTAAAACAGTTATTAGGCTGCGAGCAAGTGGAAGAGTTAAAGGAAAATATTAAAGATGTCATTCAAAAATTGCCTGCTGAGGTAAATCTATTCCAAATAGGTACTATGCTGTCCAGGAATAAGGACCGGGTAAGAATATTTACTGCGGAATTAACTAGAGAACAAGTGGTAGAATATTTGGCCGACCTTGGTTGGTCTGGTTCCTTTTCTGATTTGGATGAAATATTACATTTTTTAGAAGAGTTTAGCGACCACCAGTACATTCTAGATTTTGATGTAAGCAGGCAAGGTATTTCCGAAAGAATTGGGCTTAACTTTGGTTTACAAGACAAAAAAATGCTATCTGTTTTTTTGGAAAGCTTGGCCAGCCGACAATTGTGCACTGAGGCAAAAAAACAAGGGGTACTGGCCTGGTCTGGCAGCAAGGGCAGTTTTTTGGGCCTAATTATGGCTTTACAGCCCTGATTAAGAATATTTCCCACTTCAAACTGGTTTATGTGCCGAAAGAAAGATTTAAGGTTAAAGTTTATCTTAGAATAGCGGGAATTTACTTAAAAGAATTATTTAAAGCAAAAAATAAAAGGGTTCAGACTGCCGAACAAAAGGCTGATGGGGAGCGGACCGGATATAAAAAAATGCAGAATGCTTTTAAAAAAATTGTTCAAAAGGCAATGCTAGATAAAGATTACCGCCAGCTATGTTTAAGAGACAGCAGGGCAGCAATCAAGGAAGTAATTGATAATCCGGCGATTATTCCTGATAACATAATTTTTTTGGAAGAAGATAGCGAAAACGTTGAAGTTAACGGTTGTTTTGCTTATGTTTTACCCCCATTTCTTCCCAAAACCTGGCTTTCAAAGTAAATTATAAAATGGGGGAGTGTAATGGAAAGAGCGACTGTTCCTTTATTTATTATTGAAGAACACAATGAAGCCTATTTTATTTGGAATTATGGATATTTCAAGGAATTTATTAATCCTGTTGGCAATACGTTGCTGCATGTGGATTCTCATCATGATCTAGTTGTTTCCTGTTTAAATTCATCGGTTGATGAATTAGAAGATGACCTAAATAAAATATACGCATATGCATATGAAGAGCTGGGGATTGCCAATTTTATTATTCCTGCAATTTATCGGGGAATTATTAATAATTACACCTTTTTATGTAAATACAATCCTTACAATGGGAAAAGAATAAACAAATATGTTGCTTCCTACCGGGAAGAGGGTAAATTTTTTAAGACTGGAGAAGTCACTGATCTTCTAAGATTAGAGCTGCAATCCCAGGCCCTTGAAAAGAAATGGGGAAAATATCAGTTTTTTAGTTATCAGGAAATTGGTTTAGGAAGTAAGTTTACGACTAAACAACCGTTAATTTTAGATATAGATTTGGACTTTTTTTCTTGTGATAATTCCTTATCGTCGGCAGAAACCAAAATTGAGATTACGGAAGAAGCTTACCATGAATTTAAAAATAATAAATATCATCCCTTTAAGGTTATGCCTGTAGCTGCTTTGAGCGTGAAAGAAGAAGGCGGGCGCTATTACTTGCAATATACTGAGTGGCAGGAAGTACCGGGGCTAAAGAAAGTTTCTTTGGATGTTATTGATAAAAGAATTAATAAATTTTTAGCTTTCTTAAAACAAAACAATATTCAACCTAATTTAATAGATATTTGTCGTTCACGTTTTTCCGGATATACTCCCGTGGAACAATGGGAGTATATAGAAAATAATTTGATTGCCGGTTTAAGTCAATTATATGATTTGGAAATTTCACATATCAAAGAATTTGAAAAAATATATGGAGGAAAACAATGAAAGCGTTAGAAAGAAAAATAAAAGAAGAGAGAGAAGTAATTGAACAGGGACAGATAACTGTTCCTTCTGGTTTAAAAGAATATACCATAAGAATATTGGACGAGAATGATTTAGAACAAATTGTGCAACTGCAAAATAGTGTGTTAGGAAAATTGAAACAAAAAGAATTGTGCGTACCTATACCTAAAGAAGAAATGCTGGAAATTTTAACTGGTAACGGTGAATCTGTGGGCTTTTTTGTTGGAGACAAGCTGTGCGCAGTATGTTCACTGCTATTTCCTGTTAGTTATGAAAACAATATGGCTCGGGAACTTAATTTTAGCGATGAAGAACTAAGGCTGGTTGTACAGTTTGAGTTATCATTAGTGGATTTAGATTTTCGAGGTTGTAATTTACAGTTGAAACTGGCTGATATTCTTGCCAGGCGATTAGAGAAAAGAGGGGAAGCTAAATACTTATTTACCACTGTTTCACCCTATAACTATCCCAGCATTAAAACAGTTACTTCTTTAGGTTTGCAAATAGTAAAAATATCTAAAATGTATTTTAATTGGGATAGGTATGTCGTATATAAGGAATTTAATAAGCCGGTGAAATTAGATACAGCTAATTCCATAAGTATTTTGAATACCTGCCTTGCTGAACAAGAAAAGTTGATAAATGAGGGATATCGCGGTTATTCCCAATTTAAGGACGAAGAGGGAATAAAAATAGTATTTGCTAAAGTATGTGAAAACTAATCGGATAGTTGGGAGTCTTAAAGATGAGAAGATTTTTTCGAGCTGAGCCTAACTGTTTAATAATATATAACTTGACGGAAAGAATGACGGCTAAAATTTCCGGAAAAAATCTACAACTGTTAAATCAATGGTTAGGTACTGGTGAAATTAATGATTTCCTTAAAACGTTAAGTGAAAGAGGTTTTATTGACCTCGGGATAAATGATCAAGAGAAAGAAGAATTAAAACAAATCGTTGAACGTTGTTTTGAAGTGAAGGCCCCCCTTCGTTCAACGTCAATTCCCGAGACAATGAACATTGAACTAACAACTCGCTGCCCGCTCCGCTGTCCCCAATGCTACTGCGATTTAAATCGGGGACAGGACATAAAAAAAGAAATAGCCCTTGCCTATCTGGAACAGGCAGCGGAATTAAAAATACCTTTTATCAATTTAAGCGGTGGGGAAACCTTAGTTTATCCTTATTTGATGGAGCTTTTGGAGTTTATTAATGAAAAAGGCTTGCAGTCGGCAATAGCTATTAGCGGTTGGGGATTTGATTTTGCTAAGCTTCAAGAATTAAAAAGGGCCGGTGTGAAGGAAATTTATGTTTCTTTAAACGGCTCAACGGAAGAAATTAATTCTAAATCCCGGGATGGTTTTGAAGAAGCAATTAATGCCTTGAGCCTGCTAAAAGCTGACGGGGAAGTTGATTATTATATAAATTGGGTGGCAAGAAACGATAACGTTGATGATTTTCCCAATTTAGTAAATTTAGCCTTAAGTTATGGTGTGAAAGGAATAGTAATTTTAGAGTTAAAACCTGATGCTGACTACAATCTCCAGGCTTCTTTAAGCAGAGAAAAATTTTTAAAGCTAGCTGAATATTTAAAGAAACATGACCAAGGGAAGATAAGAATAGATGTTGAACCATGTTCTTCACCTTTACGGGCTTATATTTATAATTATTATTTCTGGAATCGCAATACTGGGGTTGATAAGGGTTGTGGTGCAGGTCGTAACGCAATGGCAGTAGATGTGAATGGTAATTTGATTCCCTGCAGGCATTTATTATACCCTGAAAAATTTGAGCGGATTGATGATTACTGGTGGAATTCTAAAGTATTGGATAAATTGCGCCGGTTTGAAGATGAGAGAGAGGAACCGTGTAGAAGCTGTTATTTGAATAAAAACTGTGTTCCCTGCAGAGCGGTGGCTGATAAGGTGGAAAATAATCTTTTTAGCGGCAACAATTGTTGTCCAATAGGGAGGTCGGGAAATTGAAGAGAACAGTGAAGAGAACAGTAGTGATTATCGTAGGAATTCTTATTTGTTCCTTACTTATAACGAATCTTACAATTAATAGGGGCCAGGCTCAAGCTGATGAATTTAATGATAATACTCCAATTACAAAACCTGATGGCAGTAAATGGCGGATTGGCTATTGCGAGAGCGAATATTTTATTACTTATTCCCGAACCCTGGCGGCAATTGCTAAGGGCTTTGAAGAACTTGGTTGGATTACTAATTTGGAAGGGTTTGACGAAGTAGCCGCCAGCGATGACAGTAAAGCTATTTGGAATTGGTTAGCTACCCATGATGTCAGTCCTTATCTGGATTTTGTGGAAGATGCTTTTTACAATTTGAGAGATCCCGGTGTGGATCGAGAAGGTATTATCCGGCGGCTGCGTGAACAAAAGGATCTCGATACAATGCTGGTGATGGGGGCAGAAGCAGGTATTTTGTTAAGTAATTCTGACCATAATACGAATACTTTTGTTTTTGCTGCTTCAAATGCAGTTCGTTCAGGAATCATTGATTCTGTAGAGGATTCCGGCAAAGACCATGTCTGGGCCCATATGGATGAAACCCGTTTTGTGCGCCAGACAAAGGCTTTTTACGATATTGTAAAATTTAAAAAAGTTGGAATGGTCTATGAAGATTCAGATAATGCCAGAGTATATTCGGCGGTAAATGAAATGGAAAACCTGGCCAAGGAAAAGGGCTTTGAAATAGTCCGCTATCACGTTAGGGAACCCCGGAGTCCTGAGGAATATCCAAAATATTACCAAGAAGTTCAGGCTGCTTATAATAAATTGGCTCAGGAAGTTGATGCTATTTATGTAACCATAGCCTCGTTGGAAAGTGAAAAACTGCCGGAACTTTTCCAGCCCTTTTATGAACATAAAATACCTATTTTCTCTCAATTGGGTAATATCGAAGTTCAGAATGGAGCCCTTCTTACTGTTTCCGTAATGGATGAAATAAACGTAGGCCGTTTTGGAGCTGATGTTATGAGCAAGTGCTTTAGAGGGGCTAAGCCAAGGGATATGGAGCAATCTTTTCAAAGTGCTCCTAGAATAACTCTTAATGCTAAGGTCGCTAAAATAATAGGTTTTAAAATTCCCTTTGAACTGGTGATCGTGGTGGACGAGGTTTACCAGACAATTGGGGCTCAATAATTTTATTTTAATAATTTCTTGACAGGTATATCTTTGCGGTATATAATTTTGTTTAACATTTATAACTTCAAAAATTTGGAGGAACCGGTAATGGAAAACATCATTAGAAAGGGGAAGACAGTACAATTTAACAGCTTTTACTTTAGCTACAGCTTGGGCTATTTTTATAGCGCAGGCTATTTGTGCTGTCCAAAAATCCAGACCCCTTCTAATGAGTTTAAGCGAAAGATATCAATACCTAAAATATTGATATCTGGAATAATAGCCAGTTAATCAGATAACCTTATTGTAATTAAGTCGCTAGAGGGAGACTCATTAGATGGGTCTCCCTTTTTGTATTGCTTTTAGGATTTAATAACCGGGGGTGGCTAAAAACATTCTGATTACTAAACAGTTATTAAACAGAAGGGAGGAATTGAAAATGATAGTTGTTACTAGACCGGGTTCACCGGAAAACGAGGTAAAAAAACTGGTAAAGCTAATTGAAGGGATGGGGGTTAAAGTGAGTGTATTCTATGGCCAAAATTACAATGTGCTTGGTCTTATCGGAGATACTAGCAAAATTGATCCCAGTTTGATTGAATCTCAAAGAATAGTAGAAAGGGTTAGGTATGTGCAGGATCCCTTTAAGCAGGCTAACAGACTTTTTCATCCTGAAAATACGGTTATCCGGGTAGGGAAGGAAGTTATTGGTGATAAAAAGCTTGCTATAATTGCAGGACCCTGTTCGGTGGAAAGCGAGGAACAGTTAATCGAAATAGCAGAAGAGGTTAAAAACGCAGG
>DUMD01000039.1 GCA_012840065.1 Clostridia bacterium | reverse complement strand
ACAATCTAATTCTTCGGAAACTGAAAATCTTCCGGAGAAAAAGGTAGATCCTAGGTTTACCACTAGCTTAAAGGAAAATTTGGGAAAATTTGAAGCCTTTTTAGGTGATAGTTCAGACGTGGTTACGCGGGAATTTACTATTGCTGATGGCAGGGTTAATTGTGCTCTCATCTATATTGATGGTTTAATTGATAAAGCGGTGATTCATGACCAGTTAATGAAATCTTTGATGCTGGAGATGCCGCTAGTATATCCCAATATTGCTAAAAAAGATGTTATGGAGCAGGTTAAAGAAAGGGCTTTAACCGTGGCAGATATCAAGGAAGCGAAGGATTTGGATGAGGCAATGCTTTTTCTGATGTCCGGGGAAGTAGTTCTGATTATTGACGGCTATAGCGAGGTAATTGTGGTTAGCGCTAGGGGTTGGGCCAGCCGGGGAGTGGCAGAACCTGAGAGCGAGGCCCTGGTCCGGGGGCCAAGAGACGGTTTTACGGAAACCCTCAGGACTAATACTGCTCATTTACGAAGAAAATGTCGGGATCCTAATTTAGTTATTAAAACTATGCAAATTGGTCGGAGATCGAAAACCGATGTGGCTATTGCTTATATTAAAGGAATCGTTCGCTCCGAACTTGTCCAGGAAGTAGAAGAACGCTTAAATAAAATTGATGTGGATAAGATTTTGGAAACAGGGGAGATTGAACAACTGATTGAAGACAATGTTTTCAGCCCCTTTCCCCAAGCCCAGTTTACAGAACGACCGGATAAAACAGTTGCTTCCTTGCTGGAGGGTAGGGTAGCTATTTTAGTTGACGGTACTCCCTTTGCCCTTATTGTTCCCACTGTCCTCTTTCAACTTTTTCAAAGTCCGGAGGATTATTACGAACGTTGGATTATTTCTTCCCTCATCCGTTTCTTCCGTTTTATTGGTTCTTTTATTGCTACTTTTGCTCCGTCTATTTATATTGCCATGATTGCCTATCATCCCGGATTAATTCCTACCAGTCTTGCTTTATCAATAGCGGCAAGCCGGGAAGGGGTTCCTTTTCCTGCTTTTATAGAGGCCTTGCTGATGGAGATAATTATTGAGCTGTTGAGAGAATCCGGGGCCCGTTTGCCTAAGGCTATTGGCACAACCATAGGCATTGTAGGCGGTATTGTCATTGGTGATGCGGCGGTGCGGGCAGGAATTACTAGCCCGATTATGGTTATCGTTGTGGCTATTACGGCCATTGCTTCCTTTATTATACCCTCCTATAACGCAGCTATCAGCTTTCGGTTGATGAGGTTTCCCGTGATGATGTTGGCTGCGGTTTTAGGTTTGTACGGGGTTATGCTTGGTTTTATCGTAATCAACATCCATCTGGTTACCTTAAGGAGTTTTGGGACAGTTTATCTTTCCCCCTTAACTCCTCTTGAAGTAGGTGACTGGAAAGATCTTATTTTTCGTCTTCCCACTAAATACCAAAGGAAAAGACCGGCCTTTCTTCAGCCGGTGGATATGATTAGACAGGATCTGGAGGAAGAAGTCCGGTATTTAAAGGAAAGGACCGAAGAAGAGAGAGGAAGTCGGCAGGAGAACAAAAAGGAAAAGAAGGGGGAGAGTGAATGAAAAAGGAGAGCAGAAGAGATAGCGATAAGATCACCAATTTTCAGGTCTTTATCCTGGTTTCTGCTACTATTATTGGTGTAAGCATTATCTCTCTTCCCCGGACAATTGCAAAAGAAGCCCCTCATGGGGGATTACTTGCAATTTTAGGCGGGGGAGGAATATCAATGTTAGCAGCTTTTGTTATTGCCAAGCTGAGTAAAAGATTTCCCCGCCGGACCTTTGTTGAATATAGCTGTGAAATTATCGGTAATATCCTGGGCCGGGGGCTGAATTTAATTTATGCATCCTATTTTGCCCTAATGGCAGCTTTGCTTAATAGATTTTTTGCTGATGCCATCAAAGCTTTTTTATTGGAACGGACGCCGGTGGAAGTCATCTCTATTACCATGTTTTTAGTTGTTGTCTACCTGGCCCAGCATGGGATAAATCCCATTGTTAGAATTGATGAGGCCTTCATGCCCCTCTTTACAGTCATATTTTTATTTGCCATCCTTCTTTCTACGCAGAGATTTCAGATTGCCAGGTTATATCCTGCTTTTCAGCCGGAGATCACCCCTATAATTAAGGTTTTGCCCCAGATACTTATTGCTTTTGCCGGTTTTGAAGTCCTGCTTTTTGTAGGGGCGTTTATGGAAAAACCGCAAGATATCGTGAAATATGGTGTTTTAGGATTGGTTCCTCCAACTTTGATTTATTTTTTCTTAATTGCTACAGCTGTTGGCAATTTAGGGGTTAATGCTCTTAATTATACCTTGTATCCGACTTTAACCCTTACTAAATCAGTAGAGTTTCCGGGGGGATTTGGAGAAAGATTCGATTTATTTTTCTTTGCTTTCTGGGTATTAGCAGCTTTTACAACAATTGCTGCCTATTATTATTTGGCTTCTTTAACTTTAACCAGAACCCTAAATTTGAGAAATTATAAGCCTTTTGTTTTTTTGCTTCTACCCATTACCTATTTGATTTCCATTTTTCCTCAAAATTTGGTGGAGGTAGAAAAAGGGATTGCCAGCCTAGGTAAACTGGCAGTAGGATTAACTATTGTTGTACCTTTAATATTGCTACTAGTGGCTGTTTTGCGCAAGAAGGGGGAGAAAAGAAGTGCCTGAGGGGAAAAAAATAAAAATTATTATTCTATGGTTAATATTATTTTCTCTTTGCCTTTGTGGATGTTGGGATATGATTGAATTGGAAGAAAGGGCATTTATTTTAGGCGCAGGAGTAGATAAAACAGCCGAAGGAATGTTTTCCATCACCTACCAAATTGCTCTTCCGGATAAGATGTCTGGAGGGGAGGACGGAGGAAACGGTGGTGATGGTACTATAAACATAACTGTGGAGGGAGAAACTCTTTATGATGCCAGAAATAAACTTATTACGATGGTAGACAGGGTCCCTAACTTTGAGCATTTACAGGTTCTGCTTATTGGAGAGGAAATAGCCAGAGATGGGCTTCAGGAATTTGTTGATATTCTTGCCCGAAATTATCAAATGAGGAGAAGAACTAAGGTTTTTGTTGCCAAAGGCAAGGCGGAAGAGATTTTAAAGACAAAGGCTAAAATTGAAAAAAGTACTGCTTTATACCTATCGATGCTGCCCCAAAATAATGGAAAAATTAATGAACAGATTACTGCCACCGTAGACCTGGGGACAATGATTGAAAACCTGCGAGCAGATTTTGACTTTATGCTAGGAGTTGTTCAATTAGAGGAAGAAGAAATAAGCTTATCCGGGGCAGCAGTTTTTAACGGTGGTAAATTGGTGGGATATTTATTTGGCGATTCTTTGGCAGGTGCCCAGTGGCTGAAGGGAGATATTAAGTCTAGCAGAGTTATTGTTGACAAGCCGACTGGTGAGCTGAATAAGGCGGTTTGCTTAATGGGTAACGTCAAAACAAAGTTAATTCCTTTCATTAACGGGAACAAAATTGATTTTAAGTTAGAGCTGATTACGGAAGGGGAATTATTAGAAATTTATCCGGCTAACCAGATAATCTTTACTGAGGAACAGATTACCGGGATTGAAAAGGCAATAGAAACGAAAATTATCAGTCTGTGTCGGGAAAGTTTGAGAGTTTTGCAAGAGGAAATGAGAACAGATGTTCTGATGTTTGAGGAACATGTTAGAAATAAAAAATATAATTTTTGGGAAGAGAATAGGCAGGATTGGGATCGGCTTTTTTCTCAGGCCCAGATTGACCTAGAGGTCAGAGCTAGAATAAGAAGAGTGGGTTTAACCCGTTAAACTAGCCGGTGAGACGCCCGATTAAATATAAAACAATGCTCAGGAAAATATAGGCCATTCCTCCGTACTTGGCAATTTTGCTTTCTATAGGGAAATTTTCGTTTTGAAGCATTCTGCTGTAAAGCAGCCAGCAGACTAACCCGGAAAAAATTCCCAGAAAAGCAACATAACCTGTAAAATAGATGCTTATAAGTCCAACTAAATCAGACATATTTTCCCCTCCGACAAACTGGTTTGTACTAATTTAATCTAGCCAAAGTCTGTTATTTCATTCCTGAAAAGATAAAAAAGTTTTCCAACCATCTCCAGTAAGGATGATTTGATAACTAGGTAGGAATGCCTGATATGATAGCGAATATTATAAAAAAAGATGTTTTTTTTGGGGAGGTGGAGGAGTGGGAAAATTAACAATAAGGTCCTTATATCTTTATGCGGTTTCTTTTGCAACTTTAATGATGATTATTTTTGGCACGGTTAACTTGATTATGTCCGTAGTGGAATTAGCTTATCCCGAACCGGGTTGGGGTTTGACCAAAAGTGAAATAATGCTGGACAAAATCAGGACCCTTCCTAGAGAAGGTGGAGAAATAAGCGAACAGGAAATGGCTTTGATTGAAAAGCAGGCGGAGGAACAGCTGCAGAGAGAAGAGGACAACAGGAAATTTTCTCGTGTCCGGAGAGTGGCCCAGGCCGGTGCCATGTTAGTTGTGGCAGTGCCGATTTATCTTTACCACTGGAAACAGGTTCAAAAAAAAGAAGGTGAAGAAGCCAGGTAGAACTCATTACGAGTTCTATTCTTTTAGAAAGGATTATTTTTTTAAAGGGCAGGTAATTTTTGCTTTTGGAGAGAAGATTAGATTTAAGAAAAATATCTAATTGGAGGAAGAGAAGATGAGTTCAAACTTGATCATACCCAGTGCAGAGGAACTTAGAAGAAATCTTATCAGGTTGCGGGAACTGATTTTAAAATCGGCGGAAACACGGATTAGTGATTTTTTGCCTGATGATCCGGAGATGTTTAAGGATCCGGAAAAAATTGCTGAATTTATAGAAGAAAAAGATGGGGAAAAACTAGAGGACTGGGAGGAAGAAAAGCTTGATTTGCTTTATAAAGTAAGTCCCTTTGTTCCTGTGGCTTTGCCGGAGGAAGTAATCCAGCACATTATTGAACTAGATTCTCAGGTAAAAACGCCGGAGGATGAAAGGAAGCTTGAAGAGGAAATCCGCTTTCAACATGTTCAAACTATAGTAAAAAGGATTTTAGCCATGGAGACAGAAGAAGAGTGGGAAGAATTTATGGAGGCAGTTGAGAAAGTAAGGCAGGAGGACGAAAAAACCCCCCCTGTTTTTGATTAATGATAATACCCAGGTTTAACCTGGGTATTATCGATTGCGAAAACTTATTTTAGTTGGGAGAAGAAAAGAATGAAAATATTGAAGGTAAAAGCGAAAGCAAAGATTAACCTTTATTTGGATGTTCTTTATAAAAGGGCAGATGGATATCATGAGGTAAAGATGGTTATGCAGTCTGTTGATTTGGCAGATATTATAGAGCTTGTTCCTGTTTCTGAGGGGATAAGTGTTTTTTCTGATCTACCCTATTTGCCTAATGACGAAAGGAATCTGGCTTATCGGGCTGCCGTTTTGCTCCAAGAAAAATACAATGTTGACCAGGGAGTAAGGATTTATTTAGAAAAAAGGATTCCGGTAGCGGCAGGCTTGGCTGGAGGAAGTACAGATGCAGCAGCAGTGCTTATGGCTCTAAATAAGTTATGGAAGCTTAACTTACCCTTATCTGAATTGGAACAATTGGCAGCAGAATTAGGATCCGATGTGCCTTTTTGTCTTTATGGGGGAACTGCTCTAGCTGAGGGTAGGGGAGAATTGATTACTCCCCTACCTTCACTAGGTAAGTTTTGGACTGTTATTGCTACCCCTTCTTTTAGTGTTTCCACGGCTGAAGTTTACCGCAGCCTGGATCTGGGGAGATTAAAGGAAAAGAAAGATTTGGCTGAAATGATTCGAGGGTTAGAAAGGGATAAGCCGGATTTAATTGTCAAGAATCTCTATAATGCTTTAGAAACAGTTACGGCAGAAAGGTATGAGGAAATAAACTTACTTAAAGCTTCTGCCCTGGAGGAGGGGGCTTTGGCTGCTTTAATGTCCGGAAGCGGTCCCAGTGTTTTTGCTTTGGCTCCTTCTAAGAGTGTAGCCCAGGCTATATTTAGGAGATGGAAAAGGATGGAGAAAAAAGTGTTTGTGACGACGACAGGTTAGAAAAATTGTTTTAGAATGGCATTAAGCTGGTTAGACTAAGAAAAAATTAGGAATGCAGACGGGGGATTGGAATATACATATAAAAGCCGGGTTTAAAAGGAAAGGAGATTAGGATGTATAACGCAATTATCCTGGCTGGAGGTCCTGTTAATAGGGATTTAGAAAGTCTAGGTAAGGGAAAATATGAAGCCTTTCTTGATCTTGATGGCCGCCCCATGGTCAGCTATGTAGTTGATGCTCTTTTGGCTTCCCCTTCTATAGATAAAATTGTTGCAGTGGGGCCACTGGAAGAATTAAGCCAACTATTTGTCGATAGAAGGATTATTTGTGTTGAAGAAAGAGGAGATATTATTGGAAACCTCCTTGCTGCTTTAGACAATTTGCCGGAGGAAAAGGTTCTGGTTGTAACCTGTGACCTTCCCTTTCTTACTCCGGAGGCAGTAGAAGACTTTCTTGATCGCTGTTCAGCTAAGGAGGCGGATTTCTACTATCCTATTGTGCGAAAAAAGGATAGCGAGGCCAGGTTTCCAGGAAGCCAGAGAACCTATGTCCATTTGAAGGAGGGAGTATTTACAGGAGGGAATATATTTTTATTGACTCCCCGGGTTATTAGGGAAAACCTGGATTATGCTAGAAAAATAGTGGCATTGCGCAAACATCCTTTTAAATTGGCCCGGCTTTTGGGCTTAAAATTTATCTGTAAATTTATTTTTAAGCTGCTATCCCTGGAGGATTTGGAAAGAAAAATTTATGAACTTCTACACTTAAGGGGAGCGGCAATTATTTCCCCCTATCCAGAAATAGGCGTGGATGTGGATAAAAAAAGTGATTTTGATTTAGCGTGTTTGATTTTAAACAGGAGCTAAGGAAATATTCTACCCAGTGTTTTCCTTTCCGAGAGCTGCTAGGGGGAATTGATTTTAGAAACTAGGTTTCCCCGGGGAAAGGAGGACAAACATGTGGTTCATAATAAAAAGAGATAAAGTCAATAAAATAGCTATCTTTATCGTATTAATTCTTGTTATCATTACAGGTATAAGTCTGATTAACAAGAAATTTATAAAAACTGATCTAGGTTCTGATTATAAAGGGGACTTAGACAGTTTAAACCGGTATCAGTTGGATGTGAGTTTAGATCCCGTTAAAATGATTCTAGAAGGCGAACTAATTTTTAATTATACTAATTCAGGTCAGTTTTCTGAAAATCAGCTTCTCTTTTATCTTTTTCCTAATGCTTTTAAGAGTCAGGAGTTATCACCTTATGAAAAAAATTATTTGTTAGTCTATTATCCGGACGGGTTTAATCCAGCTTATTTGGAGGTAGAAGAAGTTAGAGATTTGACAGCTGGTCACCCCCTTTCCTTTCAAGTTGATGGATTAAATCTATGGGTTGATTTAAACCGACTACTTCCTCCCGGTGAGGCAGTCAGATTAAGTATTAAATTTAAAGAACAGATTCCCAGTGCCCTTTCCCGTTTTGGAGGTTTCCAAAATATAATTTCTTTAGGGAATTGGTATCCGATTTTAGCTGTTAAACAGGATGGTCAATGGCGAAAAGCAGTTTATCCATCCTGGGGAGATCCTTTTTGTAGTGATACTGCTTACTATGAAGTTAAGTTTACCCTTCCTAAAGAGTATAAACTTGCCCATACCGGGAAAAAACTAAAAATCGAAAACAGGGGTGAACAGCTAGTTTATCAGTTGGAAGGAGAATTGGTAAGGGATTTTGCTTTAACCCTTAGTCCCAATTATGAGTTGAAATCTGAAAAGTTGGGAAAAACAAATATTCACTCTTATTATCTGCCGGAGGCGGAAGAATACGGACTAGAAGCTCTGCGTTTGGCCAAACAGGCTCTTAGTTTTTTTAATGAGAAGTTTGGTTTATATCCTTATGAGGATCTAACCATAGTTCAGGCTAATTTATTAAATGGGGGTATGGAATATCCCCAATTGGTTATGCTAGGGAAAAATCTTTACACCAAGCCTTACTATGATGCTAAGGTTTTTGAATTTGTTTTAGTCCATGAGATTGCTCACCAGTGGTGGTACGGTTTGGTCGGCAGTGACGGCCTTAGGGAGCCTTGGCTGGACGAGGGGTTGACTAATTACTCTACCCTTCTTTATTTTGAATCTATCTATGGTAAACAGGAAAGGGAAAGGCTTAAAAAGCAGTTTATAGATTTACCTAGAGGGGAAAAAAATCCTCTTAAATTGGATCAGCCTTTAACTGCTTATCAAAACGGGGAAGATTATTATACAAATGTCTACGGTTGGGGAGCTTTAGCTTTTGAAGAGCTGCATAATATTTTAGGAGATCGAAAATTTTATCAGATTATGCAGGCTTATTTTAAGAAATATAAATACAACCGGTCTTCTATTGATGATTTTTTGCATCTAATCGAAAGAGAAGGAAGAATTGACTTAACCAGTTTCCGGAAAAAATATTTTTCTAATTAATGAGGAGGAAGACAAGTGATTAGTCTGGATGAAATCAAGCAGGCTCAGGAGGCAATCAGTAAGCTGGCTAGGTGTACGCCGCTGGAATATTCAACTAGTTTAACTAATTTGACCGGCAACGAGATTTACCTTAAAGCGGAAAACCTGCAAAAGACCGGTTCCTTTAAGATCAGGGGAGCATATAATAAAATTCGTTTATTATCCCCGGAGGAAAGGAAAAAAGGAGTACTGGCAGCATCGGCAGGCAATCATGCCCAGGGGGTAGCTTATGCTGCCAGTTTTGCAGGGATAAAATCAACCATTGTTATGCCGGAAACAGCTCCTCTGACTAAAATATCAGCTACTAAAAGCTATGGGGCTGAAGTGGTTTTGCATGGAGAAAACTATGATGATGCCTATCAGAAGGCGGATGAGATTAGAGCTGAGACCGGCCAGATTTTTATCCATGCTTTTAATGATCCTGCTGTGATTTCTGGTCAGGGTACTCTAGGTTTGGAAATATTTGCTCAGCTTCCTGATGTGGACGTGGTTTTGGCTCCCATTGGCGGGGGCGGATTGATTGCCGGGACAGCCCTGGCTTTGAAAGAGTTAAATCCCCGGATTAAACTGATCGGCGTACAGACAGCTGGCGCCCCGGCCATGTATTTATCAAAACAGTTGGATAAACTTCATTATTTGAAAAGTGTCAGTACAATAGCGGATGGTATAGCCATAAAACGGCCGGGCGACTTGACTTTTGAAATTATCCGCCGTTATGTGGATGATATTCTAACCGTTGATGATGAGGAAATATCCAGTGCCATCCTGTTTTTACTGGAACGGGCTAAACTGGTTGTGGAAGGTGCAGGAGCGGTGGGAGTTGCTGCCCTTATCCATGGAAAACTGGCTGTTAGGGGGAAGAAAATAGCTGTTGTTTTAAGCGGAGGAAATATAGACGTAAATATTGTGTCCAGAATTATCGAGCGTGGTCTGGTCAAAACGGGTCGTTCTGTACGCCTGGTTACTTCTATTCCGGACAGACCTGGAGAATTGAGAAAATTACTTCAATTGGTGGCAGAGGCAAAAGCAAATGTAATTGGGGTTTATCATGAACGGGTGGAACCACAGGTTCCTCTGGGGAAGGCGAAGGTGGAACTTAGATTGGAAACCAAAAATAAACAGCATGCAGAAGGAATTGTTTATTTTTTAGCTAAAGAAGGATATCAGGTGCAATTAATTTAGGAGGAGGAGAAACTATGATAAAAAAACAGATTAGCACTAGCAAGGCGCCCCAAGCCATTGGACCGTATTCCCAGGCTATAAAGGTTGGCAATTTTGTTTTTACTTCCGGCCAGATTCCCCTTGATCCGGTTAATGGGGAAATAGTAGGTGATGATATTGCTTCTCAAACCGAACAAGTACTAAAAAATTTGGCGGCAATCTTGGAAGAAGCAGGTTCTTCTTTAGAACAAGTAGTAAAAACTACAGTTTTTTTGAAAGATATGAATGATTTTGCCAAAATGAACGAAGTATATGCTAATTATTTTGGACAATCTCTACCCAGCCGTTCTGCTGTTCAAGTGGGGAGACTGCCGAAAGATGTTTTAATAGAAATTGAAGCAATAGCACTAGCTGATCACTAGACTTTGCTGAGCTAATGTATATTTTTCTACTAGTTTGCTAGAATAACTAAAGGATTTTGACAAAATTCGCCGAAAGAATATGTGATTTAGTTCCCGCACCTAGAGGAAGGTGGTGAACACGATGGAAATAACTGACGTAAGGCTACGGAAAGTTAATAGTGATACTAAGATGAAGGCTATAGCTTCTATAACAATTGATGGGGTTTTTGTAGTACATGATATAAGAGTAGTAGAAGGAAACAACGGTCTTTTTATTGCTATGCCCAGTCGTAAAATGCCTAACGGTGAGTTTAGAGATATAGCTCATCCTATAACCACCGAAGTTAGACAGCAAATTCAAGATAGAATTTTAGCGGCTTACAATGAAGCTGAATAGAGACTTGAAAATGAGGGTTTTTTTTGTTATAATTATCTCTGCAAATTGACTGTTGGGGTGTCGCCAAGCGGTAAGGCACCAGACTCTGACTCTGGCAATCGTGGGTTCGAATCCTACCACCCCAGCCATTTTCTTATATTATGTGGAGTGTTTATATCTGTAGTAAAGTGATGGAGCAAAATCTTGCTCCTTTTTTATTATCTAAATCTTAGGGAGCTTGTTATTCCCGGAAGGTGAGGGGTTAAAGTGAAAGCTATCATTTTGGCCGCCGGCAAGGGAACCAGAATGAAGTCAAAAATTAACAAGGTTATGCATTTAGTAGGAGGCCTTCCTATGATCAGGCATGTCTTGAATGCGGTTAAGGGAGCAGGGGTAAATGATTGTTTCTTGGTAATCGGTCATGGGGGGGATGAAATCAAGGAATATTTAGGAGATGAGGTTACGTATATCCTTCAAATGCAGCAACTCGGAACCGGTCATGCGGTTATGCAGGCAGAACCCCACTGCAATTTGAAGGGAGAATCTGTACTGGTTTTAGCCGGAGATACGCCTCTCATAACAGAAGAAATTATCAAAGATTTAATTGAAACTCATAAAAATAATGCTGCTGCAGCTACTGTTTTAGTGACAAAAGTTGCAGATCCTACAGGTTATGGTAGAATAATTAGGGCAGAAAACGGTAGGTTTAGAATTGTTGAAGAAAAAGATGCAAGTCCTGCTGAAAAATTGGTTCAGGAAATAAATACCGGTTGTTATTGTTTTGATGCCAGTGAACTTTTTGTAGCTCTTAAACAGGTTAGAGCTGATAATGAGCAGGGTGAATATTATTTAACTGATGTGCTGGAGATTATGCAGTCCTCCGGTCAAGCTGTGGTTACTAGTTTTACTGCTGATTTTGAGGCGGTTCAAGGAATAAACAACCGGCTTCAGTTGGCAGAAGCAGAAAAAATTCTGCAGAGAAGGATTCAGCGCAGGCTGATGGAGTCAGGTGTTACCATTATTGCTCCGGAGACAACTTTCATCGGTTCGGAAGTTAGGATTGGACAGGATACAATAATTTATCCTTTTACTATAATTGAAGGAAAAACAGTTATCGGCCAGGATTGCAAAATTGGTCCTGGGGCCCGGATTAAGGATAGTATAATAGGTGACATGGTCGAAATAGATAGTTCTGTCGTTATCAGCAGTACAATTGGAGATAGGGTAACCATCGGTCCATTTGCTTATTTAAGACCAGAGACCAAGCTGGCTAGGGGAGTGAAGGTGGGTGATTTTGTAGAGATCAAAAAGTCTATCATTGGAGAAAATAGTAAGGTTCCTCATTTAAGCTATGTTGGGGATAGTAATATAGGAAAAAATGTCAATATAGGGGCAGGAACAATTACTTGTAATTACGATGGTGTTAATAAGCATCGGACCGTAATTGAAGATAATGCCTTCATTGGTAGCAATACTAATCTTGTTGCTCCCGTAACTATTGGTCGAGGTGCCAAAACCGGAGCTGGTTCCACGATTACCAAAGATGTCCCGGAGGGAGTTTTGGCTGTGGAACGGGAAAAACAGAGGCATATACCCTTGTCGAAAATGACAGTAAAAAAAGAATAAGATTTTAAATTCTAGGTATACTTTACCTAATAAACAAGTTTTTGGCATTGGGTAAAAGTTTAAACTTTATCTGGTGCCAAGATGGTTGTTTAAAAGTTATTCCGATTTTATCTTTCTTTTTAGGAAAAAGAAATTTTACAGTCTAAAGTAAATGATTTTAGTAATTTTTATAGCCCAAAGAGCTAGGGAAATTTTGAGCTGTTTAGTAACAATATTTTATGGATGTTTTAGGGAGGTTAGTCAAATGTCTGATAACCATTATCGTTTAAAAGTATTTTCAGCTAATGCCAATAGAGAATTAGCAATGGAAATTGCAGATTATCTTGGGGTAACGATAGGAGATGCCACCATCGACAGATTTAGCGACGGGGAAATTCAGGTTAAGATTGAAGAAAGCGTAAGAGGGGTAGATGTTTATGTTGTCCAACCTACTTGCCCCCCTGTTAATGAAAATTTAATGGAGTTATTGATCATGGTTGATGCTTTTGCCAGGGCATCAGCCCGTAAAATTACAGCGGTTATTCCTTATTATGGTTATGCTCGACAGGATAGGAAGGCTAGAGCCAGAGACCCCATTACAGCTAAATTGATTGCCAACATTCTTGTTGCTGCCGGTGCCAAGCGAGTGTTGGCTATGGATTTGCATGCTCCCCAGATTCAAGGGTTTTTTGATATCCCGGTTGACCATTTGCCCGCAGCACCGATTTTGGCTAAGTATTTTCTGGAAAAAGGCTATCCGGCTTCGGATTGGGTTGTAGTATCACCGGATGTTGGAGGGGTAGCCAGAGCAAGACAGTTTGCAGGCTATTTGAACAATGCTTCCATAGCGATTATTGACAAACGGCGGCCGAAACCTAACGTGGCGGAAGTTATGAATATTGTGGGCTCAGTAAAAGGAAAAAGAGCAATTTTAATAGATGATATTATTGATACTGCAGGAACTATTACTAATGGAGCCCGGGCTGTAATGGAACAGGGTGCCAAAGAGGTTTATGCTTGCTGCACTCATCCTCTTTTTTCCGGTCCTGCCAAAGAAAGGTTATTGAACTCTCCTTTGAAGGAGATTGTTGTAACTAATACCATCCCTGTTAAAAAAGAAGATTATGGTGATAGGTTAAAAGTATTATCAGTGGCACCAATGTTAGGAGAAGCGATAAATCGTATTCACTACGATTTATCAGTAAGTAAATTATTTGACTAACCACCTAAAAAGAAAACTGTTTGAGGTTCTTGATCCTAGGAACAGTACGAAAGGAGAGGATATCTTGAAACAGATAGAACTTTCAGTACAGGTCCGAATGCAGCGGGGTAAAAATGTGGCAAAAAAATTGCTCAGGGAGGGCAAGATTCCTGCTGTTGTTTATGGAAAAGAGGGAGAGAGCTTACCTCTAACAGTTGATCTAAGACAGTTACAAAAGATATTAAATACGCCGGCAGGTGCCAATGCGATCTTTGATTTAGTTTTTGGGGCTGATTCTGTTCAGGATAAAATCACAGCAATGATCAGTGATTTACAGTATGACTCTTTAAGCCGGGAATTACTTCATGTGGATTTTAAAGAGATTGAGTTGGACGAGCCTGTTGAAGCAGAGGTTCTACTTAATCTTACTGGAGAAGCAAAGGGAGTAAAATTAGGCGGTATAATTCAGCAACAACTAAGAAGTTTGAGGGTTGAATGCCTGCCTAAGAATCTACCACAACAGATAGACGTAGATCTTACTGATCTTGAAATTGGGGATAGCCTTAAAGTTGGGCAATTAACAACTGATGGAAGTTTTAAAATTCTGAACGATCCGGAAGAGATAATTGTTATTATTATTCCTCCTACTTTGGAGGTAAAGGAAGAAGAAGCGGCTCCTTCTGCTGATGAAGAGGGCGGGGAAAATAAGGAAAATAAAGCTGAAGAGTAAAGATAATTGGCAAGCCTTGTTCCTCTGAAAGGTGGTTGCCGCTAGATAATTAGGCTAATAAGATACGGCAGAATGAAGCAGTTTTAAACTGGAGGGAGTAAATAATGAAATTAATCGTGGGGCTTGGCAACCCGGGAAGTGAGTATGAGAGAACAAGGCATAATGCAGGTTTTATGGTGATAGACCACCTAGCTCAAAAAACCGGGATAAAATTAAATAAAACCAGTCATTTTTCCCATTGGGGAAGAGGGACAATAGCTGGCGAGCAGGTTGTTTTGCTAAAGCCTCAGACTTATATGAATTTAAGCGGTAATGCTGTTGCTTCTATTAGTCGCTGGTATAAACTTAGCCCGGCTGATTTATTAATTATCTATGACGACTTAGATTTACCCCTGGGTAAACTACGTTTTAGAGAACAGGGGGGGGCAGGAGGACACCGGGGGCTGGACTCGATTATTAGCCAACTTGGCACCCAGAAAATCCCTCGGTTGAGGATAGGAATTGGTCGCCCTCAGGATAAGATGGAAGTAGTTGATTATGTTTTAAGCCCTTTTACTCCTGATGAGAAAGAGCAGTTTGATTTGGTTGTAAGGAAGGCAGCGGAAGCCGTTCTTGTTTTAATTGAAAGTGGAATCGGTAAGGCGATGAATAAATACAATTAAAAAAGATAGGAAAAAGATGATAGATTTATTCTATCATCTTTTTTTGTATATCTGCCTTGTATATCTGTTTTAAAAAAGGAAAAACTATCAAAGAAGATTGTAGATTAAAAGTTTTTGTTAGAGAGTGCGAAGGGAGAGCAAAATTTATTATTATTTTGTGGAGAGAAAGTAATGAGTCCATTGTTGGCAGGAATTTTAGCACTGGCTTTAGCTTTTATTTTTAACCGCCTTCTGGTTAAATCCAGGGGATTAGAATCCATCTTTTTAGAAGTCCCACTAGTTGAAGAAGTGAGTAAGTTAGGGGCAGCTCTTATTTTTGATGCTCCTTTTATTTCAACTTATCTGATTTTTGGAGTCGGGGAAGCTTTCTATGATTTGAAATCTAAAAAGCCGATAAGCCTAAATGCAGCCCTTTTTAGTATAGCTAGCCACTATTTATTTGGAGTTTTAGCCCAGCTGGTTTGGGAATATACTGCTAACATTTTTTTGCTTGTTATTCTAACTACAACTGCCCATGCTTTGTGGAATAAGCTTATCTTGATTTTAGGGCAGAAGTTGGAAGCAAAATAAAGGAGGCCAAGTTGATGAGAATAAGATATATTTGTGAATACTGCCATGATGTTATCGGAGAATTTGTAACAGATGAGGTAGACGAAAGCAAGCTGGGGATATCAAACTTGACTGATGAAGAGAAAGCAGCTATAATTACCATAGATAAGGATAATAGCAGGATGGATATTTTGTCTCTGTGTGATGATTGCGTAGGGGCAATTGATGAAGAAACTAATTTTAATTATGATTTTACTAGAAGATTTTGGCTGCATTAGGGTTAAAAAAACACTTTTAGTCATTCGGGCTTTAGCCGGTGAAGAGCTAAAGCCTTTTTTGGTATGCGCTTTTATCCTGTTTATCTGTCTGTTATAAATTTGGCATAAAGGGCAACATTTAGAGAGAAAGGGATCAAGTATGGAGAATATCTGGGAAAAATTTAAACAAAACGAACAGATAAATAGTTTATTAACAGGCTTTCGGGCCGGGGTGAAAATCCAGTATCTTTCCGGAAGTTTACTTTCCCTGCAAAGGATGGTTATGGCCTACCTTAGGAGGGAAACAGGAAGTCCCGTACTTTATATTGTAGAAAACCAACTGCAGGCAACTAAGGTTCGGGAAGATTTGGCCACCTTTTTGCCCCAAGATAAAATTGTTATTTTTCCCCCCTTAGAGGTGCTTCCTTATGAAGTTATAGCCCGGAGTTGGGAATCCCGCTCCCAAAGGCTTTCTGTTTTGAATGGGCTGATCAAGGGGGAGGATTTGGTAGTTATTGCTCCTATTCAAGCTCTTTTGACTAAGCTTGTGCCGGCAGAGATGATCAAAAAGATGTCTTTTGCTTTAAAAGTAGGTGCATGTGTTGAACTGGAGCAGATAATTAATGACTTGCTTAATTTAGGCTACGAGAGAGTAGAAATGGTTGAGGCCCCAGGGCAATTTAGCGTTCGGGGGGGAATTATTGATATTTATTCTTTAGTTTTTCCTCTTCCTATTCGGCTGGAGCTTTTTGATAACGAAGTTGATTCTATCCGGGAGTTTGATCCCTTTAGCCAGCGTTCTTTAACATCCTTAACTGAATATTTAGTTTTTCCGGCTGAGGAAGGTGTTTTTTCCCCTGTTTCTGAAGGAAAAGCTAAACAATTGATCAGACAGGATCTTAACCGGGCTATGGATAAGCTTTCTAAGTCAAGGCGGAAATCTGCCCGGGATAAACTAAAGAATAAAATCGAAGATGTGCTCAGACAAATAGAGGAAGGATTGTATTTTCCCACTTTAGAGTCATACCTTTCTTATTACGGAGATTTGGTGAGTCTAGCTGATTATTTTCCGGAAAACAGCCTGGTTTGGGTTGAGGAACCCCTAAGGGTTAGAGAGGCAATGCTTAATTGGCAGAGAGAGGTGGCAGAAACCCATTTGAATCTTTTAAAAGAGGGGATGGCCCTGCCAAAGCAAATTGAAAGGTATTTCATGGAAGATAACCTTAGCTGGTTTTTTCAGTCTAAACCAGCAATTCTGTCGTCTTTTTTGACGCAGTCTGTTCCCAATTTAACTATAAATAATTATGTTAATCTGACTTCTCAACCTGTTATCAGTTTTTATGGGAAGTTGGATTTATTATGGCGGGAACTTTCCCTTTGGAAAGAGCGTCAATATAAAATATTAATAATTGCTTCTACGGAGGAAAGGGCAAACCGGTTGGCGGAGCTATGCCGGGAACGTAATATTTTTCCCATCTTGGCGGAAGAGATTAGTTTACCAATTCCCGATGGGAGTGTTTTAATTGCTATCGGGTCTTTGAGTGCCGGTTTCAATTTGCCTGATTTGAGGCTGGTGATCATTAGTGATGGCGAGATTTTCAGCCAGGTTAAAAAGAAACGGTTGGTTAAAAAGAGTAATAAGCAGGGTATGGCTATCACCAGGCTGGAGGATTTGAGTGTTGGTGACTATATTGTGCATGAAACTCAGGGTATAGGCCGTTATCTCGGAGTGGAAACCCTGGTTGTGAATGGGGTTAAAAAGGATTATCTCCATCTTAAATATGCTAACCAGGACAAACTTTATCTGCCTGTTGAACAGTTGAGTAAAATCCAGAAATATGTCGGGATTGATGATAGTGCGCCTAAACTGAGCAAGCTGGGGGGTACAGAATGGCTTAAAGTTAAGAAAAAAGTTAAAAAATCTGTTGAGGATTTGGCAGCTCAACTTCTCAAGCTTTATGCAGCCAGGGAAACAATAACAAGGCCCGGTGCCTCTCCTGATACAGTTTGGCAGAAGGAATTTGAAGATGCTTTTCCTTTTACAGAAACGCCGGACCAGCTTCAGGCTATAAATGAAATAAAGAAAGACTTGGAAAGCAATAAGCCTATGGACCGTCTGCTCTGTGGCGACGTGGGCTACGGAAAAACTGAGGTTGCTATTCGGGCTGCTTTTAAAATGGCTATGGACGGTAAGCAAACAGCGGTTCTGGTTCCCACAACTATCCTGGCTGAGCAGCATGGAAATACCTTTAGGGAGAGATTTAAAGATTTTCCGGTAACCGTTGAGGTTTTGAACCGCTTTCGTTCTCCTAAGGAGCAAAAAGAAATTCTGGCTAAGCTTAAAACAGGAGCTATAGATGTAATTATAGGCACCCATCGTTTATTGCAGAAAGATGTTAAGTTTAAAAATCTTGGTCTTTTGATTATTGATGAGGAGCAGAGGTTTGGGGTTAGCCATAAGGAAAAAATCAAACAGTTGAAAACGAATTTAGATGTCTTGACTTTGACTGCAACCCCAATTCCCAGAACTCTCTATATGTCCCTGATGGGAATTAGGGATATTAGTATTATCGACACCCCGCCAGAGGACAGATTTCCTGTGCAGACTTTTGTGGTTGAATACAACGAAGGTTTAATCAGGGATGTAATTTTACGGGAAATTGGTCGGGGGGGACAGGTTTATTTTGTTCATAATAGGGTTCAGACCATTGATCGGGTAGTTGCTCATTTACAAAAGTTGGTTCCCGAGGCTAGATTTGCAGTTGCTCATGGGCAAATGTCCGAGGATGACCTTGAACAAACTATGATTTCCTTTTTAGAGGGAAAACAGGATGTGCTGGTTTGTACGACAATTATTGAAATAGGTTTGGACATTCCTAATGTTAATACCCTGATTGTTGACAATGCGGATCAGCTGGGGCTGGCTCAGCTTTATCAATTAAGGGGACGGATTGGCAGGTCAAACCGGACTGCTTATGCCTATTTGACTTATCGCCGTAATAAAGCTATTTCAGAAGTGGCTGAAAAGAGGCTGCAAGCAATTAAAGAATTTACCGATTTTGGTGCAGGCTATAAAATTGCCATGCGGGATTTAGAAATTAGAGGGGCAGGCAACCTGCTGGGGGCGGAACAGCACGGACATATAGCCGCAGTAGGATTTAGCCTTTACTGCCGGATGTTGGAGGATGCTATCCGGGAGTTAAAAGGGGAAGAGCAAAAGGTGCAGATTGAGCCCAGTGTTGAATTGGCTGTGGATGCCTATCTGCCGGAGGACTATATAAGTGATAATAAACAAAAAATTGAAATTTATAAACGGATAGCAGATGCCCAGGAGGTTAAAGAAGTTGAAGAAATTTATGATGAGTTAATTGACCGCTTTGGTGATCTTCCTGAACCGGCGGCAAATCTCTTAATAGTTGCTAAACTTAAGCTTTTAGCCAAAAATTTGGGGATAACTCAGTTGAGTCAAGAAAAAGAAGTAGTGGTGCTTAAATTTCAGCAGGCTGATTTTTTGCTTCAGGCTGATCTTCCCCGTATTAATAAAAAATATAGAGGGAAACTGAATTTTCTACCCGGTAAAATTCCTGCTTGTCAAGTAAAGGTAAAAGGAATGGATTCCTCCGGCCTTTTGTCCTTTCTTGAAGAAGTTTTGACGGATTTTATTGGCAGTGGAGATTTGACGGGTGAAAATGAGTTTTATCTTGAGAAAGAGAAATAATAAAAAGGACAAAAGGAGGACAGAAAATGAAAAAATTTTTTAAACCAGTT
>DUMD01000004.1 GCA_012840065.1 Clostridia bacterium | reverse complement strand
ATAAAAAAGGCCCAATTGGCTTCAGATGCAGCTTGGATTTTATCTCAGGTCGATTCTAATCTCAAAAACATGGCGCTTACCCAGATGGCAGCAGATTTGGAAGATAATGTGGAATATATTTTGAAGGCTAATCAAAAGGATATGGAGCAGGGTAAAAAATTAGGTTTATCTACTGCATTATTGGATCGTCTTCTTCTCAATGAAGCCAGAATCAAAAGCATGGCCCAGGGATTAAGAGAGGTGGCGGCCTTACCCGATCCGGTAGGAGAAATTTTAGGTATGGAACGGAGACCTAATGGCCTGGAAATAGGAAAGATGAGGGTTCCCCTAGGTGTAATTGGGATAATTTACGAGGCTAGACCTAATGTTACTGTGGATGCAGCCGGACTTTGTCTTAAAGCCGGTAATGCTGACATTCTAAGGGGCGGATCAGAAGCAATTAATTCAAATTCAGCACTTGCGGAAATTATTAGTAGGGCATGTATTCGTTTGGGTTTGCCTGAAGGTACCATCCAACTAATTGAAACTACAGACCGGGAAGCAGTAAATATTATGTTAAAATTAAACCAATATATTGATGTAATTATACCCCGGGGCGGAGCAGGATTGATCCAAACGGTTGTTCAAAACTCCACTATTCCCGTGATTCAAACCGGGGTTGGTAATTGTCATACCTACGTGGATAGCGAAGCGGATTTAGATATGGCTTTGAATATTGCTTATAACGCTAAAGTGCATAGGCCTGGTGTTTGCAATGCGATGGAAACTTTGTTGGTACATCGGGACCTAGCAGAACGCTTTTTACCTGCGTTTGCTGAAAAGCTTAAACAGGCTCAGGTGGAAATTAGAGGTTGCCAAGAAACCTGCAGGCTTATTCCTGAGGCTAAAAGGGCAAGTCAGGAAGACTGGTCCACAGAGTATTTAGATTTAATTTTAGCTGTAAAAATTGTAGAAAGCTATGAAGAAGCCCTAGAGCATATTAGGCTTTATGGGACAAAACATTCTGAGGCTATTGTAACCAATAACTACCAGAAGGCCCTCCGTTTTTTGAAAGAGGTGGATGCTGCGGCAGTTTATGTTAATGCCTCAACCAGATTTACTGACGGTTATGAATTTGGTTTAGGGGCTGAAATCGGTATTAGTACTCAGAAACTTCATGCCCGGGGACCGATGGGATTAGCCGAATTAACTACTACTAAATATATTATTCTAGGCTCAGGTCAAATAAGAAAATAATTTTTTGATAACGTTAGACAAACACTTCGATGTCGAAGTGTTTGTCTAACTTTTAGGTTGTTTTTTCTTCTTACTTAATATGTTATAATTAAAATTAAGTCTGCGGCTTGTTAGCTTATAATATTTATAAGATTAATAATTATTTTATCGAAACGGTCTTGCATGAAATGCTATAAATCCCCAAAAAAATAAAAATTTTTAAAAGATGATACTTTTTTATGCTAATATCGTCTATTAAATTGTAAGATTCTAGATATAAAAGGAACCAAGGAAGGAGTAATGAGAATGAATTATGACCAAAATGATGATTGTTGGTATAAATTAGGAATAATTGGGGGAACCTTTGATCCCATTCATTTTGGTCATTTGATTAGTGCCGAAACGGTAAGAGAAAAGTTGAAATTGGAACAAATTATATTCATTCCTGCTGGTAAACCACCTCATAAAACAGATAAAAAAATTACTGACAGCCAACATAGATATAATATGGTTGTCAAGGCGGTGGAAGATAATCCTTTTTTTGCTGTTTCGGATTTGGAAATTAAAAGGGAAGGTTTTTCTTATACTGTAGATACTATTAGCTATTTTAAGTCTATTCTTCCTCAGGATACAGAACTTTTTTTTATTGTGGGTTCCGATGCTATTTTGGAATTGCATACTTGGAAGGAACCAGAGCGCTTGCTTACTCTTTGTCAATTTGTTGTTATGACCAGACCGGGTTATCAAAATAATGAACTCTTTTCTTTGGTTGATAAATATAATCAGAATAAATTTGTTAAAGGAATAAAAATTGTTGAGGTACCTTATATTGAAATATCTTCTACTTTAATTCGCAATAGGGTAAAAAACGGTCTTTCTATCACTTACCTAGTGCCTGAGAAAGTAGAAAAATATATTCGGGAACATGGATTATATTTGTGATGTTTTGCAATATATTAAAATTTGATTAAAATTAAGTGATTTGAAGGGAAAGAGACTGATATGTCGAAGAAAATAAAAGAAGAGGAGATTATTAAAAGATTAAAGGCTATTTTGAGTTCCAAACGTTACCAACATTCTTTAGGGGTTCGAGACACGGCAGTAAAATTAGCTCAACTTTATGGTGTCGATTTGGGAAAAGCTTCTTTAGCTGGCTTAGTCCATGATTGGGCAAAGGATTTAACTGACGAGCTATTATTGAAAAAGGCAGAACAGTTTGGTATATTGGTTGACAATATTTGTCTTGTTTGTCCGAATTTACTGCATGGTCCGGTGGGAGCAGAATTAATCAGCCGGGAGCTTGGAATACAGGACCAAGAAATTAGAGAGGCTGTGGCTCAGCATACTATGGGTTCGGAAAAAATGAGCACTTTAGCCAAAATAATTTTTGTTGCTGATTATATTGAACCTAATAGAAATTATCCCGGGATTGATAGGCTGAGGGAAATTGCTTTTAAAAAATTGGATTTAGCGGTATTGATGGCAGCAGAACAGACGATAAAATATCTTTTGGAAAAAAAAGAAATTATTCATCCGCAGACAGTTTTAACAAGGAATGCATTTTTAATTTTGTCGGATGAGAATGAATGCAGGCGGTGATATGAATGGATCCTAGATTGCTTAGACAGAAAAAACGGCAGCAGCAGTTAAAAAGGCGGAGAGTCCTTTTTTTTCTAGGACTTTCTTTTCTTTGTTTAGTTTTAGTGTTTGGGACAGCTCTATACGTCTTTTTAAACAGTTTTCAACCCGCTGATGCTAATGAGCCTGGAAACGGTGGAGAAATTGCAGGGCCATCTGAGTATAAAAAGGGAGAGCGGCTTAATATTTTATTATTAGGGGTTGATATGGATAAAACTCGAACTGATACCATGATTTTAGCTAGTTTGGATATGGAAAAACAAAAAGTAGATTTAATATCTATTCCTCGGGATAGCCGGGTAGAAATTCCTACTCGTCCGGGGTTAGATAAAATTAACCATGCCCATGCTTACGGCGGCCCTAATTTGGCCATGAAAACAGTAGAGAATTTTTTGGGTATTCCTGTCCATCATTATATCAGGATAAATTATCAAGGTTTTGTGGATCTGATTGATATTTTAGGGGGAGTAGAAATAGATGTGGAAGAAAATATGAAGTATTATGATCCCTATCAAAACCTAAATATAAATATTAAGGCAGGGCATAGAACTTTGGATGGGAAAAATGCTCTTGATTATGTTCGTTATAGGGATGACGGTCTGGGGGATATTGGGAGAATAAGAAGACAGCAAAAATTTATTAATGCCTTGTTGGATAAAGTTTTAAGCCCCAGTACAGTCGTAAAGATTATTCCTCTACTAGACAAAGTAAAGGAATTGGTCAATACAGAAATGAGTGCGACAGAAATTCTTAAGCTTGCTAATATGGCTCGTCAAATTGACCGGAGTAACATTAAAACCCATATGATCCCGGGAACTGATGCTACAATTGATGGGGTAAGTTATTGGATTCCCGATCAGTCAGGGATTAAAAATTTGCTTGCCAGTTTAGAAAATGATGGAGAATTAGAAAACAATGAAGAAAAAGTGAAAGAGGATAAACAAAAGGAATTAACCCGGGTGAGGGTACTTAACGGTTCTGGTAAGTCAGGTATAGCGGCAAAGGTTTCGAAGGATCTTGAGGCTGAAGGTTATGAAGTTGTTGAGGTAGGTAATGCTGATAATTTTGACTATAGATATACTCAGGTTATCAATTATGCTTCAGATAAAACAGAGGCCAAGAAGATTGCCAAGATTGTAGGCAGTAAAGAACTTATTACCGGAGAGGGTAACAACAATGGGGCGGATATAACTATTATTCTTGGAAGAGATTATGCAAATTAAACAAACCTGTGGTATAATTACCACAGGTTTTTCTTAAGCATAGACAAAGTTTTACTGCTAATTAGCCATAATAATGATGAAAACTTACTAGGAGGGATAATTGTTAATGACCTTTGATTCTAAGGAGCTCGCCTTGTTAATTGCTGAATCTGCTGCAGCAAAAAAAGCAAGGGATATCATGCTTTTGAATATGGAAAAAGTATCCCCAGTTACTGATTATTTTGTAATCGCCACTTGTAATAATAAAATTCAAGCTCAGGCGGTTGCCGATGAAATAGAGGATAATCTTAATAATTTGGGAATTGAACTTCTGCGCAAGGAAGGGTATAGAGAAGGAAGCTGGATTTTACTTGATTATTCCGATGTAGTAGTGCATATATTCTTGGAAGAGGAAAGAAAATATTATGATTTGGAACGGCTATGGAGAGATGCGGAGAGTATAAGCTATACCAATAACTTGTAGTTTGCTGTTTTAATCACGGCTTGACAATGCTATTTTCTTTGTTTATAATTTTGTACTGTAAAGCGATAAGCAATGAAAGGGACTAGTAAACTACAATTTTCCTTCCAGAGAGTCGGCGGAGGTGGAATCCGGCAGGAAAAATTGGGTTGAACTCGCCCTTGAGCTGGATTGGTGAATTATGGTAACCAATTCCGGTTTGCAACCGTTAAAATGCAGATAAGAGGGTAAAATTGGGGCTGTGGCGCAGTGGGAGCGCGCTTCCTTGGCATGGAAGAGGTCACGGGTTCAATCCCCGTCAGCTCCACCATTATTTTGCCAAACAGAGTGGTACCGCGGGATGTTTATCTCGTCTCTGAACTTTTTATTGTTCCAGGAGACGGGTTTTTTATTTATATTCTTAATAAATTATTGGTTAAATTATGTTTGCTTTGCTTATACTAATTGGTAAAGAGGTGGGATTATAGTGGAAGAAGTATATTATTTCCCCAAAATCGAAAGCAAATGGCAAAAAAAATGGATAGAGGATAAAATAAACGAAGTGATAATGGATGCACAGCGTCCAAAATATTATCTATTGGAGATGTTTCCTTATCCATCTGGAAATTTACATATGGGTCATGTGCGCAACTATTCAATTGGAGACGTAATTGCTCGCTATAAGAGAATGCGTGGATATAATGTTCTTCATCCTATGGGGTGGGATGCATTTGGCCTTCCTGCAGAAAATGCAGCTATAAAAAATAATGTTAATCCAGCTGATTGGACCTGGTCTAATATTGATCAAATGAGAAAACAATTGCAGCAGTTAGGGGTAAGTTATGATTGGAGCAGGGAAGTTGCTACTTGTCACCCCAAATATTATAAATGGACTCAATGGCTCTTCCTCCAGTTGTTTAAAAAAGGATTAGCTTATAAGAAGAAAGCAGCTGTAAATTGGTGTCCTGAATGTGCCACGGTTTTAGCCAACGAACAGGTTGAAAATGGACTTTGCTGGCGATGTCAATCGGCTGTAGAAAAAAGGGAATTAGAACAATGGTTTTTTAAGATAACCGCCTATGCGGACAGACTGCTTGATGATTTGAATCAGCTTAAAGGATGGCCTGAGCGGGTAAAAACTATGCAGGAAAACTGGATTGGTCGCAGTTATGGTACGGAAGTTGAATTTTTTATTCCTGTTCTTGGAGAAAAGGTTAAGGTTTTTACGACCAGGCCTGATACCTTATTTGGAGTGACTTATTTGGTTCTTGCTCCTGAACATCCCTTAGTAGAAAAACTTGTTCAGCCGGATTTAAAAGAAGTGGTTGAACAATTCATTTATAAAACTCGGCAAATGAAGGAGATTGATAGAGCTTCTACTGAATTGGAAAAAGAAGGTATGTTCATCGGCGCTTATGCAGTTAATCCGGTGAACGGTAAACAGATACCGATTTGGATTGCTAACTATGTTTTAATGGATTATGGTACCGGTGCGGTTATGGGGGTACCGGCTCATGATCAAAGGGATTTTGAATTTGCGGCAAAATATAATTTGCCTTATCAGGTGGTAATTAGTCCTAGTGCAGATGAAATACCAGAGAAATTGACTGCAGCTTATACTGAAGAAGGCATTATGGTTAATTCCGGTTCTTTTGATGGTTTAAGCAGTCAGGAAGGAAAAATAAAAATAACTGCTTATCTTGAAGAGCAGGGATTAGGCAGAAAAACTGTAAACTATCGTCTTAGAGATTGGCTTATTTCTCGGCAGCGTTATTGGGGAGTTCCCATTCCGATAATATATTGCGAAGAATGTGGAACAGTGCCTGTTCCGGATGAACAGCTTCCGGTTATGCTACCAAGGGAGATAAATCTAACTAAAATAGGTCAATCACCTTTAGCGGAAGTACCGGAATTTGTAAATACTACCTGTCCTCAATGCGGCGGACCGGCTAGACGGGAAACAGATACCATGGATACCTTTATTTGTTCCTCCTGGTATTTTCTGCGTTATACCAGTGCCAGAGATGATAGTCAGGCCTTTTCAAAAACCCATGCCAACTATTGGATGCCGGTAGATCAATATATCGGCGGAATAGAACATGCTGTTTTGCATCTTCTTTATGCCCGTTTCTTTACAAAAGTATTGTATGATCTCGATTTGCTCGGCGTAGAGGAACCATTTAAAAATTTGCTTACTCAAGGGATGGTTATTAAAGACGGTTCCAAAATGTCTAAATCCAAAGGCAATGTGGTCAGCCCAGATGAAATAATTGAACGTTATGGGGCTGATACTGCCCGTTTATTTATCCTCTTTGCTGCTCCCCCTGAAAGGGATTTAGAGTGGAGTGATCAGGGTGTGGAAGGAGCATATCGTTTTCTAAACCGGGTTTGGAGATTAGTATATAATTGCCTTGACTTGATAAAAAATGCGGGAGACTTAAACCTGTTTGAATTGTCTAAAGAGGATAAGGATTTACACCGCTTACTGCATCAGACAATTAAGAAAGTTACCATTGATGTGGAGGAACGCTTTAATTTTAACACTGCTATTAGTTCAATAATGGAATTAGTTAATGGTATTTATCAGTATCTGGATAGGGTTCCTAAGGAACAGCAAAATTCGGCTCTTCTTAAAGATGTATTAAATAAATTAGTTATTTTGTTAGCGCCTTTTGTTCCCCATATTTCTGAAGAATTGTGGATGGAATTGGGTAATGAAGGTAGTGTTCACAAAGTGACTTGGCCTCTCTATAGTCAAGATGCCCTGGTTGAAGATGAAATTACCATTGTAGTTCAGATTAATGGCAAAGTTAGAGAAAAATTAGTTGTTCGGGTAGATGCTGACAGAAATGAAGTGGAAAAAATGGCTTTATCCCAGGAAAAAATAAAAAAATTGTTGGAAGGAAAAGAAATAAAAAATGTGGTTTATGTTCCAAAGAAATTAATCAATATTGTAGTAAAATAGCCAAAAAGCAGGTTTTAACCTGCTTTTTGGCTTTATTTAGGCCAAAAGATAAGAATTAGGCAGGTAATTAGAAAAATCCCGTCGAAATCAATAGAAAAAATAGTGGGGTGGTCCGGTTGTTTGGTTTATCACGACGGGAACAGTATTTGGTTTTACTGCTAGCTGTAATGGTATTAATCTGTGCTTTAAGTTTAAGCGGCAATATATTTAGAAGTAAAGATAGTGATGATATTCTGTTGAAAACTAGTTCGGAAGAAATTTATCCGGAGGAAAATCGAAAAGAGAATCTTATTAAAGTCCATGTCATTGGAGCAGTAAATCGAAGCGGAGTTTATGAGCTTCCTGAGGGAAGCAGGGTTATAGATGCGGTGCAAGCAGCAGGAGGATTAAGTGAAGATGCGGATCTTAATGCTACCAATCTTGCAGCCCCCTTGTCTGATGGCCAGCAGGTAAGAGTCTATAACTTGAGCGAGCAGAGTAATCTATCAAATTCTGCAATTAAGATAAACAATGGTGAAACAACTATAGCCAGTGGCAAAATAAACATTAATACAGCAAACAAGCAACAGTTAGAAAATCTAACGGGGATAGGTCCTGCTCTGGCAGAAAGAATAATAAAATATCGGGAAACTAATGGTTATTTTAGATCTATAGAAGAATTGAAGAACGTTTCTGGGATTGGAGAAAAAAGATTTGAACAGCTGAAGGACGAAATAACCATTTATTAATAGGCAAAATCTGTTAGCCTAAATAGTGTATGATCTTAATAAATTTGAGGAAAGATAATACTGCTATCGTAGCCTTTGCAGGTGTGAAAGAGTGAATTCGTAGCAAGAAAAGAACAAGGAATTATGACTGATTACCTGTATGAACTAGCAGAAGAAGTAGGTGTTGCAGGAACAATTGCTGCTGAAAACTGGGAAACGGTTTTGCTTGTAATTGTGTAATTTAGTCAAACTAGCGATCGAGAGAACTGGACTCAGTTTAATGCAAAGGCAGCAGATAGTGAAGGGTATGCCCGAAAGGGCGTACCTTTATTGTTTTTTCCCGGGAAATTTAGTAATTTTTTAATATTTTCCGAGGATTAAAATTATTCCGATAAAAATAAAAGCCGTACCTGAGCATATTTTTAAAAATTTAGGCGGGATGAATCTTAAAAAAATTGAGCCGGCGATAATACCTAGAAAAGCAGCTAAAATCAAGGCAACAGATGCGCCGATAAAAACACTGAGTGCCGGTTTGTTTTGGGTAGCTAATAACATTGTT
>DUMD01000038.1 GCA_012840065.1 Clostridia bacterium | reverse complement strand
GTGAAGGCGGAATGAATCAGGGTGGTACCACGAAGGAAAAAACCTCTCGTCCCTAGTTAGGATGAGGGGATATTTTTTTGATTAGATTATTTTAGGGCAAGGAAGGAGGATATCTATGAAGGAGAAGAAAACCTATTACATTACCACACCCATTTACTACCCAAGCGGTAACCTGCACATCGGCCATGCCTATACTACGGTGGCAGCAGATGCTATTGCCCGCTATAAAAGGTTGTGCGGATATGATGTTCATTTTTTGACCGGTTCAGATGAGCATGGTCAAAAAATTGAACGGAAAGCGGCGGCTAATAATGTAACTCCTCAAGAGTATGTAGACAAGATTGTTTCCGGTTTTATTGATCTTTGGCGGTTACTGCATATCTCCTACGATGATTTTATTAGAACTACTGAACCAAGACACGAACAAGCTGTGCAGAAAATTTTCCAACAAATCTATGATCAGGGGGATATTTATAAGGACTATTATGAGGGTTGGTATTGTACCGAATGTGAAACCTTTTGGACAGAACGCCAGCTTGTAGACGGTAAATGCCCAAATCCGGAATGTTTAAGACCGGTGGAACTTTTGAAGGAAGAAAGCTATTTCTTTAAAATGTCAAAATATCAGGATCGGTTATTGAAATATATTGAGGATAATCCGGATTTTATCCAGCCTGCCTCCCGGCGGAATGAAATGATTAATTTTATTAAAAATGGTTTGGAGGACCTTTGTGTATCCCGGACTTCTTTTAAATGGGGTATTCCTATCAAGACGGATCCTAAGCATGTTATTTATGTTTGGTTTGATGCTTTGACCAATTATATAAGTGCTTTAGGTTATTTGTCGGAAGATGATAGTTTGTTTAAAAAATATTGGCCTGCCGATTTGCACCTGGTAGGGAAAGAAATAGTGCGTTTTCATACCATTACTTGGCCGATAATTCTTATGGCTTTAGGTTTAGAACTGCCTAAAAAGGTTTTTGGACACGGCTGGCTGATTTTAGAAGGGGGCAAGATGTCCAAATCCAAAGGAAATGTGGTGGACCCGGTAAAACTGGTTAATGAGTTCGGTGTTGATGCTATTCGTTACTTCTTATTAAGGGAAATACCCTTTGGAGCGGACGGCTACTATTCTACGGAAGCTTTAATCAATCGGATAAATGCGGATTTGGCCAATGACCTGGGTAATTTGCTCAGCCGGACAGTGGCAATGGTAGAAAGATATTTCGATGGTTATCTCCCCGCTCCCACCGCTCCTGAACCAATAGATGATGAGCTTGTTTCTTTGACCAAGGAGGTTGTGGGAGAAGTAGAAGAAAATATGGAAAAATTAGAGCTTAATTCTGCTTTGGCTTCCATTTGGAAATTAGTCAGCCGGGCTAATAAATATATTGATGAGACTACTCCCTGGATCTTAGCTAAGGACGAAAACAAAAAAGAGCGCTTGGGGACAGTGCTCTATAATTTGGCTGAGGTATTAAGGATAATTACTATTATGTTAATTCCTTTTCTGCCTACTGTTCCGGGAAAAATGTGGGAACAATTAGGACAGACAGATTTACAAAAGCAGGATTGGGATAAGGTAAAAATTTGGGGTGGTCTGGCTCCTAACAGCAAACTAAAAAGAGGAGAGGTTATTTTCCCCAGAATTGATTTAAAAAAATACCTAGCCCAGGAAGCTGGAACCACTAAGTAGTAAAAAATCCTTCTCCATTAATTGGTAGCAGGATTAAAAAGAAAAAAATAGAATAAACTGTAAGGGATGTGAATTTAAGATGCTGATAGACAGTCATGCTCATATTGATATGTCTGAGTTCAACAATGATTTAGATGAAGTAATTAAACGGGCTGATGAGCAGGGCGTAAAAGCGATTATTGATGTT
>DUMD01000003.1 GCA_012840065.1 Clostridia bacterium | reverse complement strand
CGAAAAACAGATTATGGCTAAAGTTTTATCCGGGGTAGCAATGGGTTTGGTTGGGCTGTTAGTCCTGATTATTGCTGCTCTCGTCCTGCTCAGTCCCCCTCTTTATCTTGTCCTTTTGACTTTAATTGCAGGGGTGATCGGGATTTTTTTTACTTCTTTCTTAGGAATGCTTATAGATTTGCATTTTCCTAAATTAGATTGGGACAATGAGCAGAAAGCAGTCAAACAAAACTTCAATTCTGTCATCAATATGTTTTTATCTCTGCTTTTTGCAGGAATCAGCCTGCTGTTAGTCTTTATCTTTAGACTTAAATTACCACTGGCTTTTTTACTGATTGTGGCTGTTTATGGACTTCTGGATTTGCTTCTTTATCGGATTTTGCTTACCAGAGGGGCAAAACAGCTAGCGGAAATGGAAGGTTGATCCAATAAAAAATTCCCCTTAAAAAGGGGAATTTTTTATTGGATTTTTTCGACTTCCGGGTATTCAACTCCGAAAGTTTCTACGCTGGCCTTTTTAATCCTTTGGTCTTCCAGGGGTTTATCGTTAAAGTCAGTTTCTAGATTTGCTATTCTATCCACTTCTTCCATGCCTGAAACTACTCTTCCAAAGGCCGCATATTCTCCATCCAAGTGGGGAGCCTTTTCCACCATGATGAAAAATTGGGAACCGGCGGAATCGGTATAAATGGTCCGGGCCATGGAAATTACTCCCCGTTCATGTCTTAGATTGTTTTCAAAGCCGTTGGAAGTAAATTCTCCCCGGATGCAGTAGCCCGGTCCCCCTGTACCGTCGCCTTTAGGGTCTCCCCCTTGAATTATAAAGCCAGGGATGACCCGGTGGAAAATAAGCCCGTCATAAAAGCCTTTTTTAACCAAAGAGATAAAATTGTTTACCGTATTAGGGGCTACATCCGGATAAAGCTCTATTTCTATCTTGTTTCCATTTTCCATTTCCAGTGTGACCAAGGGATTTTTGTTCATTTTTATCTTCCTTTCCTTTAATTTTTGTTTTAAAAGAGGGGACAGGCTTTACAGCTTATTATACCAAAAAAGGGTAAGATAAAATCTTCTTTCTTGTTAAAATTAAAGGGTAAGCCGAGTTTTTTAGCAAACAATAATATAAAAATCTTTTTGGGGAGGTGTTTCTATGCCGGTAATTTATGTGGAAGGACCTAAAATGAATAAAGAACAAAAGGAGGAATTGATAAAAACCCTTACGGAAAAATCAGCCCAGATTTTGAACTTACCTACCCAAGCCTTTACGGTTGTAATCAATGAACATGATCCGGATAACGTGGGGGTAGGGGGTGAACTCCTTTCCAAACGCTTAGCTAAATAGGGAGGAAAGAGAAGATGAAAACTATTGGGCTTTTAGGGGGAATGAGTTGGGAGTCATCCCTGGAATATTACCGGTTAATTAACCGCTTGGTCCAGGAAAAATTAGGAGGACTTCATTCCGCCAAATGTATTATGTATAGCGTAGACTTTGCGCAAATAGAAAAATACCAGCGGGAGGCAGAATGGGAGAAGGCCGGACGGTTGTTGGCCCAATATGCTCAGGCCTTGGAAAGAGCCGGAGCTGACTTTCTACTTCTTTGCACTAATACTATGCATAAGGTGGCTGAGGAAATTCAGGCATCGGTCCAAATTCCCCTGATTCACTTGGCAGACGCTACGGCAGAGGCCGTTAAGGAGAAAGGGCTGAAAAAGCTAGGCCTGTTAGGAACCAGCTACACTATGGAAGAAGATTTTTACAAAAAACGTTTAGCCAATTTCGGTTTGGAGGTAATTGTCCCGGCGGAGAGAGAACGGGAAAAAGTTAATACTATTATTTTCCAGGAACTTTGCCAAGGAAAAATTAAAGCGGAATCCAGAAAAACTTATCAGGAAATCATGGCTAATTTGGTGAAAAGGGGAGCGGAAGGAATTATTTTAGGTTGTACGGAAATTGGTTTGTTGGTAAAGGAGGGGGATGCGGAGGTTCCTCTTTTTGATACCACTTACCTTCATGCCTTAAAGGCAGTAAAGTTGGCCCTGGAAGAAGAAAAGACAGTTAAATAGCTAAAACAGGAAAGGCAAGGTGTTTACCTTGCCTTTCTCAGTTTTAAAATTTATGACTCTGCCACAGCTTCACTCTTTTTAATTCGCTGAATTTTCAATAAATGAATCATCAAATATAAGTTCAAACAGCAAATACATACTGATGAGAAAAATTAAAACATTGTCCAACATACTCAATTCCTCCTATACACCAATTTTACAATTGGGTGAATTCTTGTATTGAGTATATTCCTCTTATTTAAGTTTGTAAACACAAAATTGGCGATAGTGATTGTGCTAATTTGGTCTAAAGCTGGTCTTTTTTGTGATTATATTAACGAAGCCTAAAAAATCTCAAGCTTATTCCCGGATAAAATCTTTTTCATATTGCGCATAGAACACATTTTTCCACACATGGTGCAAGAGTCTTCATGTTGGGGGAGGGATTCCTGCCGATATCTTCTAGCCTTTCCCGGATCCAGGGCCAGAGCAAACATTTTTTCCCAATCTAGTTCTGCCCGGGCCTGGCTCATCTGCTTATCCCAGTCCCTGGCACCTTTAATCCCTTTGGCAATGTCAGCGGCATGGGCTGCAATTTTGGTCGCAATAATTCCCTCTTTCATATCTTCTAAACTAGGCAGCCTTAAATGCTCCGCTGGAGTTACATAACAGAGGAAATCAGCCCCGCTGGCTGCAGCGATTGCTCCTCCGATGGCACTGGTAATATGGTCATAACCCGGGGCCACATCAGTTACTAGCGGCCCCAGCACGTAAAAGGGGGCACCGTGGCACAGCTTTTTTTCCAGCATTACATTGCCGGCAATTTCATTTAAAGCCATGTGGCCGGGCCCTTCAATCATGACCTGGACATTTCTGGCCCAGGCCCTTTTGGTCAGCTCTCCCAGGACAATTAATTCTTCAATTTGGGCAGGATCGGTGGAATCATGAATGCTGCCGGGCCGGCAGGCATCTCCCAGACTTAGGGTAACATCGTATTCGGCGCAGATCTCCAGAACCCGGTCAAAATATGCAAAAAAGGGATTTTCCTCCCCGGTCATTTCCATCCAGGCGAAGATTAGGGACCCTCCCCGGGAGACAATCTGGGTAAGCCTGGGGTTATTTTTAAACCTTTCTGCTGTTGTCCGATTAAGCCCCGCATGGATGGTCATGAAATCCACTCCATCCCGGGCATGCTTTTCCACCACCTCTAAGAATTCCTGAGCAGTTATATCTTCCAGCTCTTTATCATAAAAACCAATAGCATCATAAACCGGTACCGTTCCGATCATGGCCGGGGAAAGCTCGATTAATTTTCGCCGGAATTCCTCGGTTTTTCCATAAGAACTTAAATCCATAATCGCCTCTGCCTTAAGTTTTAAAGCTAATCTAGCTTTCTCTAACTCCAAATCCACATTACAGCAGTCCCTGGAAATTCCCAGGTTGACATTGATTTTGGTCCTTAACCCCTGGCCCACTCCCTCCGGATCTAAACTAGAGTGGTTTTTATTGGCAGGGATAATTACTTTTCCCTCAGCTATTAAGTTTCTCAAAACATTTACATCCAAGCCTTCCTTCTGGGCTACAACCTCCATCTCTTCGGTAATAATGTTTTTTCTAGCCGCTTCCATTTGGGTTTTATAACTCATTTTCTTCTCTCCTTTGCATGACTAATAGCCCTTCTTAGACTGGCAATCTTGCTCTTAATATCCCTGCTTCCCACGATTTCTGTAATCATAGCCAGGCAATTAACCCCTTTTTCCACTAGCTGTTCTAAATTGTCTTCTTTAATGCCGCCAATAGCCACCAGGGGAATAGGGATGTTTTGGACCATATGGGCTAGGGTTTCTAATCCTACTGGATTGGAAGCATCTTTTTTGGTGGAAGTAGCAAAAATCGGCCCTACTCCTAGATAATCAGCTCCTTTAGCTGCTCCTTCCCGGGCTTGGTCCGGAGTTTGGACGGAAAGACCAATAATCATTTCTTCCCCTACCAGCTCCCGTACCTTTTCCAGGGGCAGGTCCTTCTGGCCGATGTGCACCCCATCTGCTTTAACCGAAAGGGCCAGGGCAATATCATCATTAACGATGAAGGTGACCCCTGCTTTTTGAGTTAACTCTCTAATTTGCAGGCATTCTTCGTATTTATCCCGCATGGATTTTTCTTTTTCCCTGTACTGGATAATTTTTATTCCGGCTTCAATCATTTCCCTTACTACTTCAAGATTAGTCCTACCCAGGGAATATTCCTCGGCAATAATGCAATAGATGTCGGTTTCCGGCAGTTTTCTTTTCTTAGCTTGGCCGTAATAACTGAAAAACATTTTTTCCAGGTTATAGGCTTGGAACCTCAACTCTTCATAAATTTTGGATAATTGGTAGTATCCGGCTACTTTTAAGGATTCCTCGCTTACCCTTAAAGCCTCTTGGGTTCTTTTAAAATTACCTGTAATTAACTCCTGCACATTAGATTTATTGTCCAAATTGTCCTTTTGGGATAATTCTAAGCCCAAATCGTTTATGGAATCCCTGGCGGCCAATAATTTAGGCTGCAGATGGCTGACGCTTTTTCTAAGCAGATGTCTCATTTTTTTTAGTTCTTCTGTTAAATCCGCATTACCCAACTGAAAACGGGTCAAATCCTCCAGAACTCTTAACCCTTCAGCAGCCCGGTTAATATTTGCATCTAAAAGACGGTAAATACCCTGCAAGATCTTCACTTCCTTTCTAATTTGCCCCCAAACACTAATTTTTCTAAGCAGGAGGTTGTGAAAATTCATTTGGGGATTATGGTTAGTTTGCCAAAAGAAAAAGAAAAAGAGCTTACCCGAAGGTAAGCCCTTTATTTCTTTATCAAATAAATTGGCTTCCCTACGGTGGTATTAACCACATCAGGTTCAGAGGGTTAGGAAAATTTCCTTCTCAGCCCGTCCGGGCACCCCTAGCCAGAAAAAGATTTTAAGTTTGTTTTATTATAGTCAAACGGAGGGTATTTGTAAAGTAGTTTGTTAGTCTTTGACAACCGTTAACAGCATTTTAAACCTTTCCCTTGCTTCCAAACCATGGGGGATTCCATAGGGCATGATAATTGTTTCCCCTGCTTTAAGATTGAAGACTTCATCTCCTATCGTTATTTCTGCCTCCCCGTCTAAAATCTGTACCATAGCGTCTCCGGCCGTGGTATGGGTGCTGATGCCTTCCCCTTTATCCAGGGCAAATAGGGTAATGCTGACGGTAGGAATTTGAGCAATGGTTTTGCTTACAACTTGACCGGGCGCATAATCCACCAGTTCGCTTAAATTAAGCACCTTTGACGCTTCGATATTTTTCATAATTTTGGTTGAACTCAAAACGATGACCTCCTTTAAAATTAGCTATTTCTAGTAATGTACCCATAAATCAATTGAATTAAAAGAAAGTTGAGGAAAGTTGAGGGACGGTTCTTGACTTGCGGGATTATATTTTTTTGGAAGAAGATTACAATTATTGCCTATATCCAAAACAGTGGGATAATGTTAAAGTTATAGTATGGGGGTGAAAAAATGTATTATTTTTGGTTGATAATAGCTGTAACAGCAATGGTTATTGATTTGCTTACGAGCAATTTTTTGTTTATTGGTTTTACTCTTGGAGGATTTCTAGCTATTTTAACCTTAAATCTGCAGGGAAGTATTTTTCTGCAAATCATTGTCTTTGCTCTTGTCAGCTGCCTCTTTATTTTGCTCATTTACCCTCAGATTAAAAAATATTTAAACAAAGAAGGGCAAAAATTTATGACTACTGAACAAAGAATAATTGGCCGGGAGTATACCGCCGAAGAAGAAATAAAAGGAGAAGCAACGGTTAAATTGGAAGGGATCTACTGGACAGTGCGAAATGAGGGAGCAGATATTAAAAAGGGCGAAAGGTTTTTGGTGGAAAGGGTAGAAGGCAATAAACTGGTGGTTAGAAAAAAAGAAGATGAAAAATTTTAAGGAGGGAGAAAATGATTATTCCTGTTATAATTGTTGTGCTTTTTCTGGTTGCTCTGGTAACTAACCTGAAGGTAGTTCATACCGGAGAAGTTTATGTTGTGGAGCGATTTGGCCAATTTCACCGCATTCTTAACCCGGGCTGGCATATCATTATCCCCTTTGTAGATTACGTAAGGGCAAGGGTATCTACAAAACAGCAGATTATTGATATTGAACCCCAATCCGTAATTACTAAAGATAATGTAAAAATCAGCATTGATAACGTTATTTTCTTTAAAATTATGGATGCTAAAGATGCCATTTATAATATTGAAAATTACAGGGCCGGGATCATTTATTCTACCATTACCAACATGAGAAATATTGTCGGTGATATGACTTTGGATGAGGTTTTATCCGGAAGAGATCAAATTAATAAAGAGCTATTAAGTGTTGTAGACTTAATAACCGATGCTTATGGAATTAAAATCCTTTCCGTGGAAATCAAAAACATCATTACCCCTGAAGAAATCCGCCAGGCAATGGAAAAGCAAATGAAGGCGGAACGGGAAAAACGGGCTGCTATTCTCCAGGCTGAAGGGGAAAGAAGGTCCCAGGTTGAAATTGCGGAAGGACAAAAGCAGGCTAAAATCCTGCAGGCGGAAGCGGAGAAAGAGGCTAAAATTCTCCAGGCTGAGGCAGAAAAAGAGGCCAGTATCAGAAGAGCTGAGGCTATTAGGGAAGCCCAGATCTTGGAGGCGGAAGGTAAGGCCAAAGCCATTGAAAGGGTTGCTCAGGCCGAAGCAGAGGCCATTCGGCTGGTTAACGAAGCAATAATTAAGTCCGGGACAAATGAAGTGGTCATTGCCTTAAAACAAGTAGAGGCCTTGAAAGAATTGGCCAAAGATCCGGCAAATAAACTTATTTTACCAACCGAGGCCGTCTCTTCCTTGGGGAGTATCGCGGCCATAAAAGAAGTTTTAAATAAACAAAAAGATTAAGGTGCTAAGGTGCTGTTGAAGCGGGCAGAAATGCCCGCTTTGCTGTTTTTCCAAGATTCCTCTTTATCCCTGACTATTTTACATAAAATTGGGAAATATCTGTCTCTTGGCAGGAATTAGTAAAAAAATGTAGAAATAAATACAACATTTTCAAGCAAAATTATTTTGGAAGGTGACAAAAAGTAAAGTCTTTGTTCGAGTGTATGATCGTTTTGCTTTATATTTAGAAAGGAGTTGATTGTTTTAACTTAGCCTAGGGAAACAACTACCTTATGAAATTGAGTAGCGATGTGTTTGAGGTTTTTGTTTAAGCTGCTCGTTTAAGCTGTTTGGAGAATTAGTTCACCCTGAGCATAAGGTTGTTCTTATATAGAAACAAGAATCACAAATAGATTGGTACTGCTCTAATCCTTAGTGAATGTTGCAATTTCTTTTGCTAATAATCAGGCAGCTTGAGCGAAGAAATTAAAGAAGAAATTAAATATGTTGGTTTCCGGGAAAATCTACATTATATCAGGGAGTGAAAAGTTTTGAGAAAAAACAGAGTTATTAGTATTTTTATGACGTTCTTTCTAATCCTGACCTGTCTTAGCCCGGTTGCCTTAGCCGGCTAGTTGAATGATATTTCAGGACACTGGGCGGAAGCTTCCATTACCAGGATGGTCGGACAGAAAATTATAAGTGGTTATCCGGACGGTTCTTTCAAACCGGAAGCAAAAATAAGCAGAGCCGAGTTTGCCACTTTAGTTGTAAAAGGTTTTAACCTGCCGGCAGGCAGTGGTAAAGTATTTTCCGATACAGCCGGCCACTGGGCTCAAGCTGCCATTGCAACTGCCTATGCTAACAACATTATCAGCGGTTACAGCGACACTATGTTTGGTCCTGATGACCCGATTACCCGTGAGCAGATGGCAGTAATGATTGTAAAAGCAGCCAAGCTGAGCGGCGCAACTAATGGAAAAACTTTTGCCGACAATTCAGCAATTTCAACCTGGGCACAGGAAGCAGTAAAAATAGCTGTTGCAAACAACATAATTACCGGCTATCCGGACAATACTTTCCGTCCTCAGGGAAATGCTACCCGGGCAGAAGCATCCGTAGTGCTCGACAAGACCTTAGCACTTATTAAGACAGAACCGGAAGTTACAGACTATAGCAATCTAGACAAAACAGGTACATATGGCCCAGCTAGCGGTACAGAAACAGTGAAGGGTAACGTGAATGTAAAAGCTCCAGGAGTTACCCTACGGAACCTGATTATCGAAGGTGACTTGATAATTGCCAAAGAAGTAGGGGACGGAGATGTTACTCTTAACAATATTACAGTTAAAGGTAAGACTTATATCCGCGGCGGCGGTCAGAACAGTATTCACATTAACGGCGGTCAATATAATGAAGTTATCATTGAAAAAACTGCTACCGGAGCAGTGCGGGTAGTAGTAGTTGATAACACCGGCTTACAGGTAACCATAGCTGAAAATGCTGCCGGTGAAGAAATTATTCTGGAAGGTCAATTTAAGAATGTTACAGTCAAAGCGGATAATGTAAACGTCACCACTCAAGCAAATACGACCATTCAAGAATTCAAAGTCCAGAGCGGCCTTCAAAATGTCAAGGTTGAATTAGCAGAAGGCAGCAGTGTAGAAAAAATGACCCTTGACTCCAAGGCTACTATTGAAGGTAAAGGAACCATCAAGGAAGTAACTGGTAGCCAGGTTAAAGAATCCAGCTTTGAAACTGCTCCTGATAAAACAACTATTCCATCCAGCGGCGGAGGCGGCGGTGGTGGCGGAGGCGGAACACCCTCAACACCAACGGAAACTGTAGCTGCTGTCACTATTGCAACAAATCCTGCTGATGTCAGCGGCCTTGCCTATAATGCCGGTCCAGTAACCGTAACATTATCAACGGCAACAGAAGGGGCAACCATTTACTATACTACTGATGGCACAGAGCCGACCACTTCTTCAACGCAGTATACTGCACAATTTACGGTAAGTAATCCAGGCGGCATGAACGGCGGTACAATTACTGTCAAAGCAATTGGGGTCAAATCCGGGATGAACAATTCAGCAGTAGCTCAAAAAACTATTGTCTATAATGCAGCCTCAACTGTAACAGTCAATAATGCTACTGAGTTTAGAACAGCCATAGAAACCAATAGTGTTGGAACAATCAGCCTTGGCAGTGATATTACCGGAAATGTTACTGCAACGCGAACAGGAACCAATAACTTTACCATTAATTTCGGTTCCCATATTTTAACGGGAGATTTAAGTATAACTGCTAATAGTGTAAGTAGTATAACCTTTAACGGATCAGCAGTTCCGGCTCTAATTGGAAATTTAACAGTGTCTGCTGCAAATGCACACGTTGAAAATTACATTACTATTGACGGTAGTGTAATTATCGATGATGTCGGTGGCAGTTCCTGGGTTGAACATGCTGACGGTAACTCCATAACTTTGACTGACCCCAACGGGGCGACAACTACAATTCAGGGCAATCCCGCCGATATTAAAGTTGAGCAAGGAGCAAATGGCATTAGCATTACGGCAACCAGCCCGGTTAGTATAACGGTAAGTGATGGTGCTACGGTTAACAATATAGTAGCTAATGCACCCGGTACAACTATTACCAACAATGGTACAGTTGCAAGTGTAACAGCCAATGCCCCTACGAATATAGTCAATAACAGTGGGAGCATCTCAGTAAGTGGGACATCAACTGTAGCAACTTCCGGTACTGCTGCAAGTAATATAACCTCAGAGACTGCTAAAGTAGTTACTAATATCTCATCCGCACTTAGTATTACCCCAACTGACTTAAGAATTGGCGGAACAATAGAGGCAACTATTACCGGTGTTGATTTGGCTGACGGAGAAACCATTAAAGAAGTAACCTCAGCTAATCCCGCAATTGTCAGTGTTAATTCCGTAACAGGGCTTACAGTTACTGCTCAAGCTCCTGGGAGAACAGCACTTACTGTACAGGTTGAAAAAGATGGCGAAATTACTAAACAAGGCACAATTTTCGTAACAGTTCATCCTGCATTAATCACTTCTGCCTCAGTAACAATGATCGCTCCGGAAACAGGAGCAACTCCTCAGACTGCTGCTGAGATTGAGTCAGCGACTGGAAACGCAGATTATACTGTTGCAAGTATAATCTGGAATGAAGAATTAACAGCAGAAGGAAAGTTCAAACCAAGTCAAATTTATACAGCTACTGTGGTCTTAGTTTCTAAGAACAATAAGGCTTTTCAAACAGGTGCTTTTTATCCCACGGTAACAGGTGCAGAGTCAGTTAGTGAGACAACAACTTCTGGCACAAGCGTTGGGAACAGAGTGGTATTTACAGTGACTTTCCCAGAAACTGAAGCATTGGTAGTATTAGATTCAACCATAACCCAGGATCCCGGCAAGACAGGTGGAGATACAGCAACCGTAACAGTAGAGGGTAAGACCATCACCTTTGATGGAGAAATTGCTTACTATGAGAAAGATTCCACAGAGCCAGGCTTCCCGCCGGTATCCGGTAACTATGTAGGAGTAAAAGTAACAGCTCCAACAGGAATCACCCCGGGAGCATCAACCACATTGGAAATTTCTGGAAGAGATCCAATAGTAGGTTGGAATAACTTCAAGGACGGAGATAACTACTTTTTCTACTATCCCAAAGTAACAGCAGAAGGTCAAGAATTCAGCTTTACAGTGAAATGGGATGGAACCGACGCAACAGCAGATACCTTTACAATTAAGATTGCTGGTACTGCGACCTTAGAATCAGCACCGGTACCAGTAGTATCTGGTAGCATAGCAAGAGATCCTGCCAACACCGGTGGTGAAGACTTGACAGTAAATATTGATGGTAACACAGTAACCTTTATTGATGGACAAATCAAATGGTATCCGGAAGATGAAGCTTTGGGCAGAGCAGCCGGGAACCGTGTAGGTGTACAGATTAACGCACCTGCAGATTTCGATACAAGCGAAGTAAAGGTAACCATAGGAGAAACCACTTATGAATGGGATATTATAGAAGACGGCGACGAT
>DUMD01000037.1 GCA_012840065.1 Clostridia bacterium | reverse complement strand
TCCTAAAGAATATGATTTATTTATGAAGGAAGTGAATAAGTCTTTTGAAGGAGTCGGAATGTATATAGGTATGGAAGATAACAGACTAACTGTTATTGGTCCGATTGAAGGTTCTCCTGCGGATAAGGCAGGGATTAAAAAGGGCGATGTTATTGTAAAAATAGATGATCAGGAAACAAGCGGTTTAAAAGTTGATGAAGCCGTTAAATTGATTTCAGGGCCGGAAGGAACAAAAGTTAAGTTAACAATTGAACGGCCAGGACAGGATAATTTGTTGGAAGTGGTGATTACCAGAGCAAAAATTAATTTAAAAACTGTTAGCGGTGGAATGGTTGCAGATAATATTGGGTATATAAGAATGACAACCTTTGCGGAAAAGACCACTGAGGAGTTTAAGAATATGATTAAGGAACTGCGAAAGAATGATTTGAAGGGGCTAATTTTGGATCTAAGGGACAACCCGGGAGGTTATTTGGAGGTGTCCGTAGATATTGCCGATTATTTTATTCCTCAGGGACCGGTAGTTTCTATTAAAAGCCGGGACGGCCAGGAAAAGGTCTACAAGGCAAGCGGTAAAAACTATTTAAATCTGCCGGTGGCAGTTTTGATCAACGGCGGAAGTGCCAGCGCTTCGGAAATTTTATCCGGCGCTATTCAGGATTTACAGACAGGAATTATAATTGGGGAAAAAAGTTATGGCAAGGGTTCTGTCCAAAGTATTTTAAACCTTGAAAATGGGGCTGGTTTAAAGCTGACCACTGCTTTGTATTATACTCCCAGCGGTCGTTCCATCGAAAAGAAAGGAATAGTTCCGGATTTGGTGGTAAAGCTTCCGGCAAATAGCGAAAAGGATTTGCAACTAGAAAAGGCTGTTGAGGTAATTAAGGAGAGAATTGCAGCTGCTGCTGGCAGTTGAAATTCTTTATATATTTTAAAAAAGTGGGTGAAAAAATGTTTCCCTTTGCTGCAATAGCCTGGCTGTTAGTCCAGGCTCTTCCCTATTTTTTGTTCGATATCTTTTTTTGGCTTATTATTATTTTTATTAATTTTCAATATAAGAACATGGTTAAAACAGAAATCCAATTGTTTGGTACTAGACGCTTATCCGCCCGAAGACTTACTTTAATGTCTACACTTATTGGTATGCTAGCAGGATTTTTAGGCAGTTTTATTATGATTGTGCTGGGGGTGTCGGTTTCCAATACCGGTTTTGGCTTTGTTTGGATTGTGGCTCTGGCTCTAGCCTTAATCAATGTGCGTTTTGTTTGTTTTGCTTATGCCGGTGGCTTGGTAGCTCTCTTTTCCCTTATTTTTGGCATACCACAAGTGGCGGTACCAGATTTAATGGCTTTGGTAGCCATCCTTCACTTAATGGAATCAATTCTGATTCTAGTCAGTGGACATCATTTTGCCCTTCCTGTTTATGTTGAGCATGAAAATTCTAAAAATGAAGATTCTAAATTAGTAGGGGGATTTAGCCTGCAGAAATTTTGGCCCATTCCCCTCATCGTACTGGGTGCAACTATTATTCCTAAACCGGAAAATATGGCCCAGCTGATTACTATGCCGGACTGGTGGCCCTTGATTAAACCAAGAGTAGATTTGCTGCCTGGCCAGGAGTATTTATATCAGATGTTTCCGCTGGTAGCGGCTTTAGGTTATGGCGATTTGTCGATTACTTCCCAGCCCAAACAAAAAAGCAGGAAAACTGCCCTCCATTTAGCTGGTTTCAGCCTGCTTTTATTAGCTTTGGCTGTGGCCTCATCCCATTTTTATCCTTTATGTTTTTTGGCTGCTCTTTTTGCTCCTATTGGGCATGAGCTAGTAATCTGGTACGGTTTGAAAAGCGAATGGGGAGGTAAGCCAATCTATGGTAAGGAGGATAGGGGAGTCAAGGTATTGGATGTTATCGAAAACACTACAGCCGCCCAATTTGGTTTTAACCCCGGGGATTTAATTCTGCGGGTGAACAACCAGGAGGTAAATACCGGCTTCGAATTGGAGGAAGCCCTCCGTTCTGCCGCCGGTTATTTATGGTTTGACGTTCGGGATTTTCAGGGGAATGAGAAACAGTATGAAGGCTGGTATCGGGAATTTGAGCTGAAAAAATTTGGCCTTTTACTGGCACCGGAGGGGGGAGAAAGATTTTATATGAAAATTCAAAAAACCCCTCCTTGGAAGGTCTTATGGCAAAAATTCAGGACTAGGTTTTTTCCCGGAGGGATGAACAAGAGTGGAAAAATT
>DUMD01000036.1 GCA_012840065.1 Clostridia bacterium | reverse complement strand
GATATTAACCTGATGGCAACCTACCACCCTGCTGCCCTATTGCGGGATCCCAGCAAGAAACGTCCGGTATGGGAAGACTTTAAGCAAATAAGGGATTTATATTTTAGATTGGTCCAAAATTGATTATATTTACTTTATGAGGAGGAAAATGGAACCGTGTTTCATAGCAAAAGTTCAGAACAAACCTTTTTTCTGGGAGAGGCGTTGGGAAAATTGCTTTTTCCGGGTTCGCTTGTTTACTTGACAGGAGAATTAGGAGCGGGGAAAACTAATTTTGCTCAGGGGCTTATTAAAGGATTGGGAGTGGACGAGCCTGTAGCAAGTCCTACCTATACCATTATTAATGAATATCAGGGACGTTATCCTGTTTATCATTTTGACGTTTATAGGCTTAATCATTGGTCTGAACTGGAAGATTTAGGTTATGAAGAATATTTTTATGGGCAGGGCGTGGTCGTGATTGAATGGGCAGATTTGATAGAGGAAATTCTTCCTAAGGAAGGAATTTGGATAAGAATCGAATTTGTCGAAGAAGGAAGGGCAGAGGAAAGAAGAATAGAAGTGGAGCCAAAGGGAGAGTTATATGAAAAAATAGTTGAGGAGTGGAAAAAGAAGTGTATGTTTTAGGCTTAGAAACATCTTCCAAAGTTTTAACTTTAGGTATTGCAGATGAGAAAAGGGTTCTAGGGGAACTTACTTTAAATATAGGCCTTACTCACGGCCAGCAATTGCTGCCCGCTATAGATGTGCTTTTAAATTTGGTCGGTTTACAGCCTAGTCAACTAGATGGAATTGGAGTAACAACTGGCCCGGGTTCTTTTACCGGGCTACGGATTGGGGTTTCTACTGCTAAAGCCTTTGCCCAATCCCTTGAGATACCGATTTGTGGAATATCAACCTTTGAAGCCTTGGCTCATAATTATATAAATACTAATGGTTTAATCTGCCCTTTGTTTGATGCCCGCAGGGGAGAAGTATATACAGCAATTTATCAAAATGATTTAACTGAGCTTTTGCCTCCCACGGCTTTAAGCTTGGAGGAACTAGTGGCAAAATTGGAAACCTTAAAGCAAAGGGTTTTATTTTGTGGGGACGGGGTAGAGCTTTTTGAACAGGTTCTTCTGGAAAGACTTCCTGGTTTAGCAAAAATAACTCCACCGGAAATCAGGCAGGTGAGGGGAGGAATTGTTGCGGCTCTTGCCTTGAAAAAAATAAAGGCGGGGCGGCAGGATGATTTATTTAGCTTACAGCCCCATTATTTAAGAAAATCAGAGGCAGAACTAGCTTTTTTAGCAAGAAAGACTAAGGAGAGGTAGGGAGAGGCGAAATGTTAAGAGAACTGGCCATTAGGCCTATGGAATTGTCTGATTTGGACAGAGTTTTAGAAATAGAAAAGAAATCTTTTCCTTCTCCCTGGTCAAAATATGCTTATTTAAGCGAGCTTTGCGAAAATAAGCATGCCCATTATTTAGTGGGTGAAGTACTGGGTAAGGTGGTAAGCTACGGAGGAATCTGGACAATTTTAGATGAGGCTCATATTACAACTATTGCGGTTGATCCTGATTACCGGGGTAGAAATTATGGAGAGCAGATGCTGGCAGCTCTTATAAAAGCAGCTTTGCAGAGGATGGCTGAAAAAATGACCCTAGAGGTGAGAAAGAGTAATTATCCAGCCCAATCACTATATTTAAAATTTGGTTTTGAGCCTGCTGGGATTAGAAAAGGATATTATGTAGATAATAATGAGGATGCTATTATTATGTGGAAACAGCTTGTTTAATCTAGAATTAACTATCCGGCTTTTTACATTGCAAAGGAGATAGCTTGTTTGAAACTAACAATTATATGGTATAATTTTCTTAACCAAAATAGTTTAAGGAGGTTGAAAAATTGAAATTTGGGTTTAATTTGCCTACCAAATTAATGTTTGGGCCAGGGCAGATTGAAAGGATCGGCAAACTAGCTAAAGATTATGGAAGAAAAGCAATTATTGTTACCGGTAGGACAAGTGCTCGCAAAAGTGGCCTTTTAGCCAGAGTAGAAGGCTTATTGTCTGAAGCAGGAGTTGAATTTGTAGTTTTTGATAAGATTGAGCCAAATCCGATTTATCCTACAATAGATGAAGGTGGAGAATTGGCTAAAAAAGAAGGATGCGATCTGGTTATTGCTCTAGGAGGAGGCTCGGCTTTAGATGCGGGGAAAGGCATTGCCGTAAAAGCAGTTAATGAGGGTTCAGTTTGGAAGTATGTATTGTCCGGAGATCCGGATGATACAATCCCGAAAAAAGCACTGCCTATTATCGCTGTTCCTACCACTGCAGGTACCGGATCAGAGGCCGATCATTTTGCTGTTATCTCTAACCCAGAAACCAAAGAAAAGCCTTCCATGGCTGCTCCTGTGATTTTCCCTAAAGTTGCCATTGTTGATCCTGAACTTATGCTTACTGTACCTCCAAGAACTACTGCGGCAACTGGTTTGGATGTTCTATGTCATAGCTTAGAGGGATACGTAAGTAAATATGCCAACCCTATTACTGATCTCTTTAATTTGGAGGTTTTTAGTTTAGTCAGTACTTATTTGCCAAGGGCTTATGCAGATGGAAAGGATTTAGAAGCCCGGGAAAAAATGGCTTGGGCCAGTACTTATGCCGGTATATCTGAAGCTAATACGGGAGTTGCTCTCCTCCATGCTATGGAGCATCCAATTTCCGGCTATTTGGATGTTGCCCATGGGGAAGGACTGGCGGCTCTTTTACCGGCCTATGTTCGTTATTCCTATCCCGGCAATCCGGATAAATTTGATCGGGTTGCTAAAATATTAGGAAGTGAGGGAAGAGGTTTAGAAGCTTGTGTACAAGCTTTCCAAAACTTCTTGAAAAAAATTGATTTGGATTTAACCCTAAGTCAGTTAGGAGTTACTGAGAAGCTTATTCCTTCTTTAACTAAGGACGTGTTTAAATACATGGCTTTCGGGCCTAAAGCCAATCCTGTAGTTCCATCTGAAGAGGATGTGGCGGAAATTTATAAACAATCTTTATAAAAAAAGTACAGGACTTAGTCCTGTACTTTTTTTAACTTCTTTTATAGTTTTTTAATTTTTTAAACTTCTTTTATGGCTTCAGTAGGACATCCTTCAACAGCTTCTTTAGCTTGGCTTTCTAAACCAGATGGAACTTCTTCCATTTTTTCCTGGGCTTTGTTGTTGTCATTCCAATCAAAAACTTCCGGACAGATTGAGATACATAAACCGCAGGAAATACAGAGATCCTGGTCAACCTTTACTTTCATGTGGCACCTCCTAATTAATTTAACCTAAGCTTTTACCATCTTTATTATTATACCCAGGGTGATTTTTTCTAAACTTTCTTAATCTCTCTTAATTTAATAAAATTATGGTTATTTGTAATTATTGTAAGTAGATTGTTTTGTGTATAACTGGCTTGGAAAAACTAAAACTATTAATAAAGCTTGTATTTCTGATTTTTATGAGGCCAAACAAATTAAGGGGGGATGATGTGGAAAAACAATTTTACTCCGAATCGGGTAAGCAAAAAGCCCAATCCAGCGATAAAGATTATAATGATATTATGTTTGAGGAAACAGGTTGGGGAAAAATTAACGAAATTAAAAGCGAGAAAAGAAGAGCTTTGCATAGTTAAAATTACTAACTTAGTAAAAAACGAAGCAGAGAGAATTTTCTGCTTCGTTTTTATTTTTGTTTTCAGTTAATAAAGAATTTCAATTAATCTACATCAATAAACCTATACAGTTCCTGCATGTTCATAGTGATTCGATCGCCTTGGGTGAATAGATCTTCCGGCTGTAGTAATTGGATCTCAATGTCTGTCCCTTTTTCTCGTACAGATAACCCCAGATCTTCCTCCGGAGTTTCAAAAAGAAAGAGACTATTCTCTTTGTTTAAAGGGATGAGTAATTTATTTATATCTTCTGGATTCATGTTTTTTGCCCAATTTAGTTCTTCCCGAATTTTTTTCACGATTCTAACTTTATCAAACATTGAAATACATCCTCCTTTTTCTGGACAATTTTAGTACGGTGAATATCTTCCCGTTTTATTTAATCTATAAACCGGCGTGTTAAAAAACTTGTATTTTTTCTAAAAATAGGGCTATTATTTACTAGAAATTGAATCTGAATTAAAATTAGGGCATAATAAAGTGAGAAAAGATGGAAGATAGGTGATGAGATTGAATAAAAATTCTTATTTAATTATGGGAATAGAAACTTCCTGCGACGAAACCTCAGTAGCGATTGTTAAAAATGGAAGAGAGATTTTAGCTAATATAATTGCTTCCCAAATAGATTTGCATAAGAAATTTGGGGGTGTTGTTCCAGAGGAAGCATCTCGAAAACATGTGGAATTAATTAATCCGGTGATTCAAGAAGCCTTAACCAGTGCGGGGGTATCCTTTGATGATTTGGATGGCATTGGGGTGAGTTATGGCCCAGGGTTGGTAGGGGCCTTACTGGTAGGGGTTATGACTGCTAAATCCTTAGCTTATGCCAAAGGGATAAAACTTGTGGGGGTTAACCATGTGGAAGCTCATATGTATGCTAATTTTCTGGAATACCCCTGGCTGGAATTCCCTTTAATCTGCTTGGTTGTATCGGGGGGACATTCTCAGATTGTTTATTTAGCAGGCCATGGTGAATATGAACTTATCGGTACGACCAGGGATGATGCTGCCGGGGAAGCTTTTGACAAAGTAGCTAGAGTACTTAATCTGGGTTATCCTGGCGGTCCGGCCATTGATAAACTGGCCAGGGAAGGAAATCCTAAAGCTATTGAATTGCCCAGGGCCCGTTTGAAAAACGATCCTTATGGTTTTAGTTTTAGCGGTTTAAAAACTGCCGTTTTAAATTATGTTAATAGATGTGAGCAGAAGGGAGAAAAGGTTCATTTGCCTGATTTGGCTGCCAGCTTCCAGCAGGCCGTAATTGATGTTTTAGTAAACAATACGGTTTTAGCTGCCAAGAATTATAATGTAAAAACTATTTTACTAGCAGGGGGAGTGGCAGTAAACTCTCAACTGCGGTCGGAAATGAAAGAAAAAGCCCAAGCTGAGGGGATAGGGGTATTATATCCATCCCCCATACTTTGTACCGACAATGCTGCCATGGTAGCTTGTTTGGCCTATTACAAGATGAGGCAGGGCAAATTTGCTCCCTGGTCCCTTAATGCAACTGCCAGACTCCCTTTGGGTAAAGATTTATATTAGGCTTATTTTGCTTTATCTGCGAAAGAGAAAGTTTTTTAATTTTTTTTTGTTAGAAATGGGGATAAGTAATTATCCACAATTGTGGATTTTGGGGAAAAAAAGCAAAAAGTCCACTATACCTTATCCTTTCTTGTGGATAAAGTTGTGGATAGTGTTAATAAGGTTTCAATTAAAACAATTTTAAATCTTATTTTTTAACTTATATGTTGGATATTTTTCTTTTTTTAAGATGAATATGTTTCTAGATGTGAGATTATAACTAATTTTTAACAAAACAATAAAAAAAAGGAATAAATCCATTAGGGAGAGGAGATAATGAAAGTGGGACGGGAGCAGGAATTAATTCTTCGTTCAGTGCAAAAATATAATATCTTGCCGATAACCTCTGTTTGCAATGCAGCTTGCCTTTTTTGTAGTCATCGCCAGAATCCTAAAGGTGTTCAGGTTTACTGGATAAACCACCGGTCTTTGGAGCAGGTAAAAGAGGCAATGGAATTTTTATCTGGAGACCGAAAAATTGTTATAGGAGAATCTGCCACTAAGATAATAGAAGGAGAGCCCTTCTGCCATCCTGAAATAGGTAAAATTTTAGAGATGTTGAGAAAGAAATTTAAATCTGCGCCTCTTCAAATTACTACCAACGGAACGGGGCTAACTGCTGAAAACGTAAGGTTGATTGCAGAGCTGGAACCGATTGAACTATATATTTCTCTTAATAGTGTTAATCCAGCTGGTCGAAAAATTTTAATGGGAAATGATGATGCGGAAAAGGTAATCCAGGGGATAGAATTATTAGCCAAATATAAAATTAATTTTCACGGAAGTATTGTAGCTATGCCCCATGTGGTTGGTTGGAAGGATCTGGAGGAGACCATTTTGTTTTTAGCGGATCGGGGAGCTCTTACAATAAGAGTATTTTTCCCCGGTTTTACCAGCTTGGCCCCTCCTGAACTAAGATTCTCTCCCACTCTCCAGAATGAATTAGCAAGTTTTGTTGAGGGATTAAGTGAGCAAACTGCTGTCCCTATTATTCTTGAACCTCAAAAACTTTCCGATCTTGACCCGGTTGTTGAAGGAGTTATTCCCAATACTCCCGCTCAACATATTGGTTTAAGAAAGGGAGATAAGATTATAGAAATTAACGGTAAAAAGCCTCGCTGCCGGGTAGAGGCCTTTAATTTTCTATCGTTAAAAAGGGATTGCCAGTTGATTTGGAAAAGGGGGGATGAGCTCTTTTCTTCAACACTTAAACATGATAAGGACGAACGGGTCGGTGTAGTGATGGCCTATGATTTACTGCCCGAATTTTGGGGGGAGCTAAAAAGAATTATCCAGAGGCATGAAAGCCAAAGAACTTTGCTTTTGGTATCTCCTTTAGCAGAAAACCTAATCAGAGCGGCTGTTAATAGTGACAAATTTTTGAAAGCTGTATGCAGTATCCAGCCTGTGGCAAGCTGTTTTTTTGGAGGTTCCATCGGTGCTGCCGGTTTATTGGTGGTGGCTGATTTTATGGCTGCTCTGGATAATTATAAAGGTTTAAGGCCGGATTTACTGGTTTTGCCTGCCAGAGCCTTTGATGATTGGGGAAGGGATTTATGCGGACAATCCTACTTATTTATTGAAGAGGAAAAGGGGATACCTGTAGAATTATTAGAAGCCTAGTAAAAAAGATAAAAAAAGGGAAAGAGAGAGAAAAATAAGGCTTTTCATGAAATATTTGCAAAACACTGCTTTTTGTGAACTAATATAACCTTTATTACCATTTGCGTTTAAAAATGCCTTTTTATAGTATATTAATAGTTAGCACTCACCAGTGGTGAGTACTAACAAGAAACCTATACATAATACAAGGAGGGTCGTTCAATGCAATTAAAACCGTTAGCTGATCGAGTAGTTGTGAAAACAATTGTAAGTGAGGAAAAAACTAAAGGTGGAATTGTTCTCCCTGATACTGCTAAGGAAAAACCCCAACAGGGAGAAGTAATTGCTGTTGGTTCCGGTAAACTTATTGAATCCACTGGTCAGAGAATTCCGTTAGAAGTTAAAGTTGGAGATAGGGTATTATATTCCAAATATGCAGGCACTGAAGTAAAAATTGACGGCGAGGAATATCTTGTTCTTAGTGAAAGAGATATTCTAGCGATTTTTGAATAAATTAAAGATTAAATTAGAGGAGGGGATTTATAATGGCTAAACAGTTGCTCTTTAACGAAGATGCAAGAAGAGCTCTGGAGCGGGGCGTTAATGCTTTAGCAGAAGCTGTAAAAGTAACCCTTGGCCCTAAAGGTCGAAATGTGGTATTAGATAAAAAGTTTGGTACACCTTTAATTACTAATGACGGTGTTACAATTGCGAAGGAGATTGAGCTGGAAGACCCCTTTGAAAATATGGGTGCTCAATTGGTGAAAGAAGTAGCAACAAAGACTCAGGACGTTGCAGGAGATGGTACAACTACAGCAACTGTACTTGCTCAAGCTATTATCCGGGAAGGTTTGAAAAACGTAACTGCCGGTGCAAATCCGATGATTTTGAAGAGAGGTATTGAAAAAGCTGTAAATGTAGCAGTTAAAGAAATAAAAGCTATGAGCATCCCAGTTAAAGATAAATCCCACATTGCTCAGGTAGCTTCTATCTCTGCCGATGATCCTAAAATAGGAGAATTGATTGCAGAAGCTATGGAAAAGGTTGGTAAAGACGGAGTTATTACGGTAGAAGAATCTCAGAGTATGGAAACTGAATTAGATGTAGTAGAAGGTATGGAATTTGACCGGGGTTATATCTCAGCTTACATGGTTACTGATACGGAAAAAATGGAAGCAGTTTTAGATGAACCCCATATTCTGATTACCGACAAGAAGATTTCTTCTATTAATGATCTGTTACCAATTTTGGAAAAGGTTGTTCAAACTGGCAAGCCCCTTCTTCTGATTGCTGAGGACGTAGAAGGAGAAGCCTTGGCTACCTTGGTTGTAAACAAAATTCGCGGTACTTTCAGTTGCGTAGCAGTTAAAGCACCTGGATTTGGCGATCGGAGAAAGGCAATGCTGGAAGATATCGCTATTTTAACTGGTGGTCAGGTTGTTTCTGAAGAGTTAGGGGTTAAACTGGAAAATGCTGAACTACATATGTTAGGTTCTGCTCGCCAGGTAAGAGTTAGCAAAGAAAAGACTATCATTGTTGATGGTAAAGGAAATCCTGACGAAATTCAGAAACGAATTACTCAAATCCGTAATCAAATCGAAGAAACCACCTCTGAATTTGACAAAGAAAAACTGCAGGAACGGTTGGCAAAACTGGCTGGTGGCGTAGCTGTAATTAAAGTTGGTGCTGCTACTGAAACCGAAATGAAAGAAAGAAAACTTCGGATCGAAGATGCTTTATCAGCTACTCGGGCAGCAGTGGAAGAAGGTATTGTTCCTGGCGGTGGCGTTGCATTTATCGATGTTTTGGATGCCCTCAATAAGATTGAAGCTGAAGGTGATGAAAAAACCGGCGTTCAAATCATTATCCGGGCTTTGGAAGAACCGGTTCGTCAAATTGCAAACAACGCTGGTTTAGAAGGTTCAGTAGTTGTTGAAAAAGTTAAATCTTTAGGTAAAGGTATTGGATTTAATGCTGCAGCTGAAAAATATGAAAACATGATTGACGCTGGTATTGTGGATCCTGCTAAGGTTACCCGGTCTACCCTGCAAAATGCAGCAAGTATTGCTTCCATGGTTCTGACAACTGAAGCTCTGGTAACTGATATTCCGGAAGAAAAGAAAAATGGAGCAGCAGCCGGAATGCCTCCGATGTAATTAAATAAAATTACGGTTAAAGGGCTGTCAAATCAAAGATTTGGCAGCCCTTTACGCATTAGGGGGGTAATTTTTAATTTATGTTTAGGGGAAAACTTTAAAGAGAAGTTTATTTTAAATATACCCAGAATAAATCATATTAAACCTATCAGACTAGTATAGATTAAAAAATTAAGAAAAATATTTTTACAGCAAAAAAGAATTAGGCAAATTGAGCCAGGATAGACTGATAGTGATTGTTGACAGGAGGAGTTATGTGGGCTATAGTGAATAAATAAAATGTTTTTTAGAGTTTTATGAAGGAGGAAAGAGAATTTGGAGCGGGATATTCAGGAAATATTGATTGATGCAAATCAATTAAAAGCAAAGGTTAAAGAACTTGGTCAGCGCATTACTGCTGATTATAAAGGGAAAAATTTACTTATGGTTTGCGTCTTAAAGGGCGGTATTACCTTTATGGCTGATTTGATTAGGGAGATTAATTTACCTATTGAGATTGACTTTATGGCCGTATCCAGTTATGGAGCTTCTACCCATTCTTCTGGAGTAGTAAGAATTTTAAAAGATTTAGAAACAGGAATAGAAGGTAAACATGTGCTGATTGTTGAGGATATAATTGATACCGGTTTAACTTTAAAATATCTGGTTGAGAACCTGAAAGCCAGAAAGGCAGCCAGTGTTAAAATATGTACTTTATTAGAAAAGCCGGCCCGGAGGAGGATAGATATTAATATTGATTATTGCGGTTTTACTATACCGGATAAATTTGTTGTTGGCTATGGTTTGGACTACAATGAAAAATACAGAAATCTTCCTTATATTGCCGTGCTTAAACCGGAAGTATATTCTAGCTGATGGAAAAAGAGAATATTTGGAGGGAAATGAATGAGAAAAGAAGACAAATCAAAGGGGATTGTAATCCTGGATTTCGGCGGACAGTACAGTCAGTTAATTGCCAGAAGAATAAGAGAGTGCCATGTTTACTGTGAAGTTTTACCCTATGATAGTGATTTAGAAAAAATTAAGCAATTGCAGCCTAAGGGGATAATTTTTTCCGGAGGTCCCTCCAGTGTTTATGGGGAAACAGCGCCTAAATGCAGCCAGGAAGTGTTGGAATTAAACATTCCTGTACTGGGTATTTGTTATGGTCACCAGCTTCTGGCTTATCTTTTAGGGGGGAAGGTTAGAGAAGCCAAGGTTTCTGAATATGGGAGAACCAAGCTTTATATTTCTGATCGGAAAGATTTGTTTGCTGGTCTTCCGGAAGAGGTCTTCTGTTGGATGAGCCATGGGGATTGTGTTGAGGATGTTCCGGAAGGATTTGAAGTTCTGGCTAGGACTGACTCTAGCTTAGTGGCTGCTATGGGACATCGGGAGAAGAAATTTTATGGGGTACAGTTTCATCCAGAAGTAAAACATACTGATTTTGGCTTGGAGATGCTGAAAAATTTCCTCTTTCAGGTTTGCCAATGTGAGCCAAACTGGACTATGGATTCTTTTATTCAAAGGACTATTAAGGAGATTAAAGAAAAAGTGGGGGATGGGAAAGCCCTCTGTGCTTTAAGCGGCGGGGTAGACTCATCTGTGGCCGCTGTTTTAGTTCATGAGGCAATTGGAGATAAACTAACCTGCGTTTTTGTAAATCATGGGTTACTGCGGAAGGGAGAAGCAGACCAGGTAGTGCAGACTTTTAGGGAACAATTTAAAATGAACCTGATTTATGTTGATGCCAGCAAGAGATTCCTGACCAAATTACAGGGAGTTACTGATCCGGAACAAAAACGTAAAATCATTGGGGAAGAATTTATTCGGGTTTTTGAGGAGGAAGCTTCTAAACTGGGCCAGATAGATTTTTTGGTTCAGGGGACGGTTTATCCCGATGTTATCGAGAGTGGTACCAGCAATGCTGCTTTAATTAAGAGTCATCATAATGTGGGCGGACTGCCGAAAGATATGAAATTCAGCTTGATTGAACCTTTAAGAGATTTATTTAAAGATGAGGTTAGGGAGGTAGGCACTAAATTGGGGTTGGCGGAAGAAGTTGTCTGGCGCCAGCCTTTCCCGGGACCCGGCCTGGCTATAAGAATTATTGGTGCTGTTGATGAACAAAAATTGAGCATTTTAAGAGAGGCAGATGCTATCGTCCGGGAAGAAATCCGTTTAGCCAATCTTCACCGGGATCTTTGGCAGTATTTTGTAGTTCTCACTTCTTTGAAAACGGTAGGAGTAATGGGGGATGAAAGAACTTACGATTATGTGGCTGCCCTTCGGGCAGTAACCAGTGATGATGCGATGACTGCGGATTGGGCCAGACTTCCTTATGAGGTTTTAGAGAGGATTTCTAATCGGATTGTAAATGAAGTGAAAGGAATCAGCAGACTTGTTTATGATATTACCTCTAAACCACCAGGGACTATAGAGTGGGAATAGTAAACAAAAACCTTGAAATACTTGATATTACAAGTGTTTCAAGGTTTATTATTTTTTAATCGTACTAAAATCGTACTAATTTATTATTTTGATGTATTTTATCAGCGTTTTTTACCATTTAGTTGTTGTAATTTGGCTGCTACTTCACCATGCTTATTTGG
>DUMD01000035.1 GCA_012840065.1 Clostridia bacterium | reverse complement strand
TGCCCTGTCGGGACAAGCTGCTATAATACCCTGGACCATGGAGGATGATCGTTTTTACCGAAGGGCCGGGGGGAAAGGGTCGCCTGTCCGTTCCCTTATTTGTGTTCCCATTTTTAGTAATAATCGGGTAATCGGGGTAATGAATATTGATAACTACGACTCTGCTCTAGCCGGAGGGCAGCAGGATTTAAAACTCCTTACTACTTTAGCCGGCCTTATTGGAGAAAATTTGGAAAATTCTAGGGTTACCAGCCGTTTGGAGCGGAGTTTATCCGGTTTGTATAAGGCCTGCCAGGTTAAGGATAAGCTGCAGAATGGAGAGGCGGAACAATTTTATGACTGGGTAGTCCGCCTGGTCTATTCCGTGGTGGAGTTTGAACGCTGTTGTATTTATTTAAAGAACGAAAGGTGTTTTTTTTGGCAGATAAAGGAGGAAAACCTGTTAAGGGATCAGGAGGCGGAAGAACCCTTTGGTTTGCTTGAACTCCTGATGGAAACAGGTCAGCCGGTTTTAATTGGCGATTTGGACAAATATCTGGGAAATAAGGTTAGGGGCAGGAAGGAGAGGGATAAATCTTATCTGGCCATCCCCCTGCTGCGGGAAGGGGAAACCATCGGCTGTTTGAATTTATTCCATCCTATTCCCGGTTATTATTGCGAGGAAGATGTGAAAACGATTACTGTTATTGTTTCCCTGGCAGAGCTGCTTTACCGTTCTAACACTGCCCATTTCAAATACCGAAGTTATACTGACAAAATTATCAACAGCATTTCCAGCGGGGTAATTAGTTTGGACCTGGCAGATCGGGTCCTGGTCTTCAACCAGGGGGCTCAGAATATTTTAAAACTTGATCCCCAACAGGTTCTGGGGAAGAAAATTTTAGAGTTAAAGGATTTAGAGACGAATCTTTCCGGTCTAAAGGAGATAATCAGGGAGGTAAAGAGGACCGGAAAGCCTAAAAACGGGGTAGAAGTGAAGGTTAGCCGGGCCAATAAAGAGGATATAATTTTATCAGTAAATGTATCTTTTCTGGAGGATAATGGGAAGATTTTGGGAATTACAATTGTCTTTGAAGATTTTACTGAAAAAAAGAGATATGAAGAAACTTTGCGCTATGCTGACAGGCTAGCCTCAGCCGGGCAGTTGGCTGCCGGGATTGCGCATGAAATAAGAAATCCTTTAACTACGGTAAAAGGTTTTACCCAGCTTTACCTGGCTAAACTTGGACAAAATCCGGAGGACAGGCAAAAGTTAAGTCTGGTCTTGAAAGAGATTGAATCCATGGAAAAAATCATCAACGAACTGCTGGCGTTTTCTGAAAATTCGATTACCAACAGGGTCAGATGCTCCATCAGGGAAATTTTAGAAGAGGTGCTCATTCTTTTAAAGGGAGAATTTGTTTTAAACGGAGTAAGCGTTAAACGCAATTATCCCCAGGAAGATCTCTACCTTTATGGTGATAAGGTCCAGCTAAAAAGGGCTTTACTCAATATTATTCTCAATTCTATTCAAGCATCCAGCGGGGGGGAGGTAATAATATCTTTTTCTAACTGCGGTAATGATAAAGCCAGGATTGTTATAAAGGACAACGGCATTGGAATTGAGCAGCATAATTTTGCCAAGATCTTTGATCCCTTTTTTACCACCAAGGATTATGGTATTGGCTTAGGTTTACCCGTTGCTGCTCAGATTATCAGATCCCATGGAGGCAGTATTGGTATTAGGAGTGTTTATAACCAGGGGACAAAGTTGGAAATAATTCTTCCCTGTGTTTAAGTAATTAAGTAAAGGCTTCAGGTGGACTTTTGCTTCCGTCTGAAGTTTAATTGTATCTATTTGGGAATAAAGGAATTTTATCTTTACCAGCTGAGGAAGAAAGAATAAGGAAATAACTGGAGAACAGAGAAAATTAAAGGAATAATTAGGGTTTAAGGCAGGAATCGGGGGAGTTAATGCTGAAATCATACCCGGGGCAATCTCTGGGGAAAGGGGGAGATAGAGAATGGAGGAAAAGAAAAAGAAAATCTTGATCGTCGATGACCAAGCCGGAGTTCGCCGCCTTTTGGTGGAGCTGTTTAAAGACGATGGCTATGATACCCTGGTTGCTACCAATGGTTTTGAGGCGGTGGATTTTGTACGGAAAGATCCACCCGATTTAGTGCTTTTGGATATGAAAATGCCTGGTATCGATGGGGTGGAGACTTTACGTCAAATCCGGCAAATTAACCAGGAAATTAAAGTTGTAATGATGACGGCCTATGGAGAACTGGAATTGGTTCAAAAAAGCATTGCCTTGGGAGCAGCGGAGCATATAACTAAACCCTTCGATATTAACAGCCTCAGGGAAAAAATAAAGGCCAATCTGGCCACTTGAAAATTTGTTTTTTCTCCTGGTTTGTAATAGATAAGCCGTAAGCAAAGTACTCAATCCCTGCAGGAGTAAAAGCGTTTTCTAGTGATAAATGTAGGCTTTGAATAGCTGGGTAAGTACTTAAAGTGACAATGTGAAAGCCCTCTAAGTTCGTCTGAATACTGAACGGCTTTACGGGAAGAGGGGGTTATAGTTTGCTGATTAATACTGACTTAAAATTGTCACTTTGCTGCGTCCGCTGCGGTAAAACAGACGTTCACAAATTTTCTCTTTTTTCCCTTTCCGGCGGTTGGACGGCTCGTTTTAAATGTCAGTGCGGGAATGATAAATTTCTTCTGACCCGCGATAAGGTGAATAAAGCTTATTGGTTAGCCATTATCTGCCCTAGTTGTGAAGAACCTCATTCCTTTAAATTCACATTCAAAGAATTTTTTACGGAGCAATTACATATGCTTTACTGTAGAAAAACGGGCCTGGAAATTTCTTTTCTAGGCTGGGGAGAAAAATTGCAGGAAAAATTAGCCCAAGGGAATGGGGAAGATTTGGCTAAGGAATTGAACTGCACAGACTATTTTATTAACCCAGAGGTTATTTTTAAATGTCTTGATTATCTCCACGACCTGATGAGGAGAGGCCGTATTTCTTGTCAGTGTGGGAATGAAAAACTTGAAGTGGAGGTCTTTCCGGAAAAGATCGAGCTAGCCTGTCCCCGTTGTCACAGCCTGGGTATGGTTGCGGCAGAAGTGGAGGAGGATTATCTCAGGCTGCAAACAATAGAGCAAATTGAGATGGCGGAGAATAGTTTTAAGCATCTCAATTTTGCCAAGGCTGTTCGTTCAACTAACAGCCAAAAAATGGATTAGCAGAGGAGGTATTGATATGAGTTTTGTTACATTAAAGGAAGTACTTGAGGAAGCAGAAAAGGGTGGTTATGCTGTTGGTGCCTTTAATGCCAATAACCTGGAGATTGTGCAGGCTATTATAAGGGCAGCAGAGGCTGAGCATTCTCCTGTTATTCTGCAGGCATCCCAGGGAGCAATTGGTTATGCCGGTTTGGATTATATTGTGGCTATGGTTAGGGTTGCGGCAGAAAAGGCAAAGGTGCCTGTAGTCCTCCATCTTGACCACGGTAAAGATTTTGCCGAAGTTATGCGCTGCATCCGTTCCGGTTTTTCTTCTGTAATGGTGGATGGTTCTGCCCTTCCTTTGGAAGGAAATATTGAACTTACCAACCGGGTAGTGGACGTGGCCAGGGCAGTAGGAGTTTCTGTAGAGGCAGAGCTGGGCAGAATTGGAGGAACAGAGGATAATGTAT
>DUMD01000034.1 GCA_012840065.1 Clostridia bacterium | reverse complement strand
GCTGCAACTAATAGGCCGGAAACTCTTGATAAAGCCCTGCTTAGACCAGGAAGATTTGATAGAAGAATTCCTGTGGAACTGCCTGACCTGGCTGGACGTGAAGCTATTTTAAAAGTACATGCTAAAAAGGTTAAATTAGGCGAAGACATTGATTTTAATGCTATTGCCCGGGCCACGTCAGGGGCTTCCGGGGCTGATTTGGCTAATATTATCAATGAAGCAGCTCTGCGGGCGGTGAGACAGGGCCGAAAAAAAGTGCTGCAAGTTGATTTGGAAGAATCCGTAGAGGTAGTGATAGCCGGATATCAGAGGAAAAATGCTGTTATTTCCCCCAAGGATAAATTGATCATAGCTTATCATGAAATAGGTCATGCCCTGGTTGCGGCAAAATTGGATGATTCGGCTCCGGTGCATAAAATAACGATTATTCCTAGAACATCAGGAGCCTTAGGTTATACTTTGCAATTGGAAGAGAATGAGCGGCTACTTATGACTAAAGAACAGGCTTTGGCTAAAATTACTGTTTATATGGGTGGCCGGGCTGCGGAGGAACTTGTTTTTAATACCGTAACTTCAGGAGCTGCTAACGATATTGAACAGGCAACCAAAATTGCCAGAGCTATGGTTACCAGGTTTGGTATGAGCGAAGAATTTGATATGATGGCTTTAGAAACTGTTACTAATCCTTATTTGGGAGAAAATACTTCCCTTTTAGTGGCTGCTGATACTGCTTCCAGAATTGATGCAGAGGTACTGGCTATTATCAAATCCGCCCACCGTAAGGCAGCTCAAATTTTGGAAGAGAATAAGGGGAAATTGCATGAGCTGGCGGAATATCTTTTGGAGAAAGAGACCATGACTGGAGAAGAGTTTATGAAAATTTTAAATGAAGAATCTCACAAATATCTTCCGACTCATAAAGATTAAGGAGAGTGACTAATTTAATGAATTTATCTACAACAAAACGAAATGTAATTGTCAGCATTGTAATTATCTGTATTCTTGTTAGTGTCGTTGCCGGTTTTGGAATGGCTAGCCAAGAAGTGGTGGCCAGTGTAAATGGAGAAAAGATTACGAAAAAAGAGTTAACCGATTTCCTGCTCAAGCAAAGCGGTCAAGAGGCTTTGAATGCTCTGATTGAACAAAAAATAATTGAGCTTGAAGCGAAAAAACAAAATATAGTTCCTACTGAAGAAGATATTCAAAAGGAAATGGAAACTTACTATGAATATTACGGTGGGGAGGAAGGTTTTAAACAGACCTTAGCATTGAGCGGTTATTCCTTGGCTGATTTCAAAGAGGATTTAGCCTTAAATCTAAAAATCAAAAAACTACTGGAACCCCGTATTTCTATTAGTGAAGAAGAAATAAAAACTTATTTTGAAGAAAATAAAAGTGCTTTTGCCCAGGAGGAACAGGTAAAAGCAAGCCATATTTTAGTGGAGACTGAAGAAAAGGCAAATGAGGTTAAAGAAAAACTGGATAAGGGAGAGGATTTTGCTAAGTTAGCAAAAGAATATTCTACAGATACCTTAACTAAAGAAAATGGTGGAGACTTGGGCTTTTTTGGTCATGGAGATATGGTTAAAGAATTTGAAGAAGCAGCTTTTTCTTTAAATGTTGGGGAAATTAGTTCTCCTGTGAAGACAGAATATGGCTACCATATCATTAAAGTAGAAGAAAAGAAGGAAGCTCAAGAGGCAAATTATGAACAAAGTAAAGAAAAGATTAGAAATGCTTTGTTTGAACAAAAAGCGCATGAGGAATATAATGATTGGTTAAGAGAATTATATGAGCAGTATACCATTGAAAACTTTTTGGTTGGCTAACAGAACAAACGGTCTGAAAATTTTCAGGCCGTTATTTTTATTTTATATGTTTTTTAAGAACCGATAAATCTAGGCAAACTAGAAGATTTAAGTTTTAAATTGATAAGTGGGAAAATATATGCTAAAATAAGACCGTCCCTAAAAAGAGAAAATTTTTGACATTAGATGGATCAAAAACTGACCTTTACTTGTCAAAAAATGCCTTTAGTTGGATTCGTAAAGGACAGGCCTGTTCAGATAATTTTGGGTAATTGGTAAAAAAGCCAGTTGCTTTTTTATTGATTAGATGCTGGCTTTAAGAGTTGTTAACTCTTAAAAATAAAATAAAATGGAAGGGAGAAAAGAAATGGATAAGTTTTTCAAGCTAAAAGAAAATGGTACGACCGTGTCGACGGAAATTGTGGCTGGATTTACGACATTTTTTGCTATGTCTTATATCATCTTTGTTAACCCCGGGATGTTATCCCAAACCGGTATCCCTTGGGGCGCAGTATTTCTGGCTACAATAATTGCAGCAGTTATTGGCACTCTTGTAATGGGTCTTTTTGCAAACGTGCCTTATGCTCAGGCTCCGGGCATGGGTCTAAACGCTTTCTTTACTTATACCGTTTGTTTTGGTTTAGGTTTTAGTTGGCAACAGGCTTTGTCTATGGTTTTTATTTGCGGGATTTTAAATATCATTATTACTGTGACAAAAATCCGGAAGTCAATTATAAAATCTATTCCAGTTACACTGCAAAATGCCATTGGAGGCGGTATAGGAATCTTTATTGCTTACATTGGGGTTAAAAGTGCTGGTTTGATCAACTTTACTTCTGATCCAGGCACCCATGTTATTTTGGAAAGCGGCACGGTAATTGCCGATGCCAGTGCAGTTCCTGCTCTTGTAACCTTAAATGATCCAGGTGTTCTTCTTGCTATCATAGGTCTTATTATAACTGTTGTACTTCTGGTTCTAAAGGTCAAGGGAGCAATCTTAATCGGCATTATTGCTACTACGATTATTGGTATTCCTATGGGGATTGTTGATCCCTCCACCGCCGGAGCAACTCAAGGTGTAGCCGGTGCCTTTGCGGAGTTGGGGAATACTTTTGGGGTGGTTTTTAGACCGGAAGGAATGGCCTCCCTCTTTTCTGATCCGGCCAAAATTCCCTTGGTATTGATGACTATTTTTGCCTTTAGTTTATCAGACGTGTTTGATACAATTGGTACCTTCATTGGGACAGGCCGTAAAAGCGGAATTTTTAGTGAAGAAGACGAAAAAATTATGGAAACCAGTTCAGGATTCAAATCTAAGATGGACAAGGCTTTATTTGCAGATGCTATTGCAACTTCAATTGGAGCTTTGTTTGGTACATCTAATACTACAACCTATGTGGAAAGTGCTGCCGGTATTGGTGCAGGCGGACGCACAGGTTTAACCAGTATTGTTACAGCAGTCCTTTTCATTCTTTGCATTTTCTTAGCTCCCATTGCAGGATTGGTTCCGGCTCAAGCAACTGCCCCGGCCCTAATTGTTGTTGGGATTATGATGCTTTCATCCTTTAAAGAAATTGATTGGGACGATTTGGATGTAGCCATTCCTGCTTTCTTTGCCGGCGTATTTATGGCTTTTTGCTATAGCATTTCCTATGGAATTGCTGCCAGCTTTATTTTCTACTGCATCGTAAAGATTTGTAAAGGTGAGTTGAAAGAAGTCCATCCGATTTTGGTTATATCGACTTTACTTTTTATCTTAAACTTTGTAATTCTTGCTTTAATTTAGCCAGTAAGGCGCCAGATTGTTCATCAATCTGGCGCTTTTTCTATTAAAGTTATTTAATTATTTTCTTTTATTACTGAGAAAGGCAAAACGTTATTAGCAAAATAAAAAAGACTGGGATTTTGCCAAAGATGTTTTAGATAAATTGATAAAAGAAGGTCTTGAGGATATTAAATAATAAGGATTCTTTGGATCGAAAAATAAAGAGACATATTGATAATTTGTTTTCCGGGGTTAGAGCAAGTCAGCAACTGGTTGATTTAAAAGAAAAAATTTTCATAAATTATGAAAGAAAAAATTGCAGATTATATTTCCCGCGGTCTGGATGAGGAACAGGCCTTTAAAGAAGCCATTATTTCTGAAGCCATTATTTCTATGGGGGATTTGAGCGGATTAGTAGGGGATATGCGAAGGCTTGGTTAGAATAAGGGAAAAGTGGCGTTTTATTCTACAATGACGGCTTGAATATCAACAGCAGGGATAATTGCGGGTGTGCTGCTTGTCTTATTTGGAATACTTGTTTCTAGTATGTTGTATTTTTATGATTTTGTCTGGGGCAGAAGTTGCAGGCGGCGGAATATTTGTTGTGGTCGGCGGAGCGTTGATCACTTATGGTTTGCTGACAAGAGAAACTGGCAGCAAATATGCAATGAACAAAATCTGGGCAGCGTTTTATGCTTTGGCAATAGGATCAATTCTTTTTGCTGTTTATACGGCGATAATGGGAGGCATAGCTACTAACGAAATGTACATTGCCATTGCTTCCTTAGTAGCTTTTTCTTTAGCTGGGATTGGTTTGTTTTTATTTTTGTTTCTTACAGAAAATAATCGTTGTAAGAAATGCTGAGTTTGAGCTAATTTTTTCCTCTCTAATGGAGGAAGAGGGATCGAGTTTTCAAGCAACTTTACTGTTATTGAGGGAAAAATCAGGATAACAAGCTGGTGGATAACAAGTGCTGCTGAAGCAATCCTTCCGGTCTTTGCAGTTAACAGTTCTTTTAATTACCTGTCTTAAAAGTTGGGGCAGGTTTTTTATCTATAAATACTTGACATAAATAGGGAGGATACTTATAATATTTCGTATTGAAAATATTAGTATGCGAAATATTTTTAATATAAATGATACTGGATAAATGGAGGTGAAAAAGGTGGAAGTTAGAGGTGATAAAACAGAAATTGCCAAGCTTTTTTTTGAAGTGGAAAAAAATTTAAAGCGTAATATGTATAAGTTTTTTGAGGATAGCGGTATAACCTTGTCCCAAAGTTTGGTTATTGCCACGCTGATCAATTATGGGGAAATGAAAATCACTGATTTAAGCAAAAAAATTAATTTATCTAACAGTACAGTATCGGGGATAGTTGATAGACTGGAAAAACAGGAGCTGGTTATTAAAAGAAGAAGCGAAAAGGATAGAAGGATTGTTTATGTAAAAGTTGCTCCCAAATTTGAAAGAATTCATAAGGGAATGAATGAGAAGATGAAAAAGAAGTTTGAGGATTTACTCAGTAAAGCAACTCCTGGGGATATTGAGAAAATTATTGAAGGTTTAACTACTTTAAAGCGAGTTTTAAATGAAAGGGATTAAGGACTATTTTTAGCAATAAATGAGGGGTGGTGTTTTGATGTTAAGGATTTTTAAATTTTTAAAACCTTTTAGATTGATGGTGCTAGGAGTATTGGTACTTGTATTTTTACAGACCCTGGGAGATCTTTATCTTCCAACCCTGATGTCAGACATAATCAATCAGGGAGTTATGCGGGGTGATACAGCCAGGATCATGCAGGTTGGAGGACGGATGCTGCTTGTTGCTGGAGGAGGAGCCATTTGTGCAATTTTAGCCAGCTTTTTATCTGCTAAAATGGCTTTGGGCTTAGGTACAATCCTGCGCAGCAAGGTTTTCAGAAAAGTAGAAAGTTTTTCCTTGCATGAATTCGATAAATTTGGTACTGCTACCCTTATTACCAGAACAACCAATGATATTAACCAGATTCAAATGGTTACGGTGATGATTACACGGATGATGGTCAGTGCACCAATGATGGCCATTGGCGGTATTATCATGGCTTTGCGGGAAGATAAAAAACTGACTTTGGTTTTGGCTGTTGCTATGCCTATTCTTGCCTTTGTGATTGGCCTAATTGCTTCCAGAGTAATCCCACTTTTCAGACAGGTTCAGGGAAAAATTGATAAGATAAATCTTATTCTGCGGGAAAAGCTTACCGGTATTCGGGTAATTCGGGCTTTCAGCAGGGAAGAATATGAAACTAAACGTTTTGATGAGGCTAATGTTGACCTTACTAATCATTTTATAAAGGTAAATAAAATTATGGCTTTTATGATGCCCTCTATTATGTTAATTATGAATTTAACCTCTTTATCCATTCTTTGGTTTGGGGGAATCCGGGTTAGTAACGAAGGAATGGATTTGGGTGCTCTGACGGCATTTAGTCAATATGCTATGCAAATTATGTTTTCTATGTTGATGATGTCCATGATGTTTATTATGATTCCCCGGGCCCAGGCCGCTGCTTTAAGGATTAACGAGGTTTTAGAAACTGTTCCGGAAATAAAGGATCCGGAGGGACCAAAAGATTCATTCTGCGGCAAAGGGTATTTGGAATTTAAAAATGTTACTTTCAGCTATCAGGGGGCGGAAAAACCGGTTTTAAAAAATATTTCTTTTTTAGCCCGGCCGGGGGAAACGACAGCTATTATAGGAAGTATCGGCTCGGGAAAATCAACATTGGTAAACTTGATTATGCGGTTTTATGATGTGGATAGTGGAAGTATTGTGATAGACGGCGTAGATATAAGTGAAATGTCCTTGGAAACTCTTCGGGCCAAAATAGGGTTTGTCCCACAAAAAGCAATGCTGTTTTCAGGTTCGATTGCAGATAATATTAGATTTGGTAATGAACAAGCAAGTGAGGAAGAAATTAAGCATGCTGCGGAAGTTGCCCAGGCGTCAGAGTTTATTTCTAAAAAGAATGAGGGTTATGACTATCAAATTACGCAAGGCGGTACTAATTTGTCCGGGGGACAGAAACAGCGCCTTTCCATTGCCCGGGCTTTGGCCAGAAAAGCAGAAATATATATTTTTGACGATAGTTTTTCAGCCCTGGATTTTAAAACCGATGCCCGCCTGCGGGCTGCCCTAAAAAGGGAGATGAAAGATGCAACAGTAATTTTGGTGGCGCAAAGAGTTGGTACGGTCATGGATGCAGACAGGATAATTGTTTTGGATGAAGGGCAGATTGTAGGAATGGGAACCCATCGGGAATTGTTAGATAGCTGCAGTGTTTATCGGGAAATTGTGGCATCTCAGTTATCGGAGGAGGAAATCGCATGAGGGGACAAAATCAAGACACTAGAGCTGCAGGACATAGAGGAGGACCGGCAGGGGCTTTAGTGAGGCCGGTGGAAAAAGCAAAGGATTTTAAAGGGAGTTTTAGAAGATTACTTGGCTATTTAAGGCCCCATAAGATTAAGTTGATTTTAGTTTTAATCTTTGCTATTGCCAGTACTAGCTTTAATATAGCTGCACCTAAAATTAGCAGTAAAGCAATGAATAAACTGCAGGATGGCTATATGGCTAGAGCAATGCTAAAGAATTTATCTGAAGCTCAAAACCAAATAATTAAAGAGATAAACCAACAACTTAAGCAGGCTCAAACCAATCCGACTCTCCGGCAAAGTTTGCCGGCAGATCCGGAAAAGATTAAGGCGGTTCAGGAGTTTCTGCAGCTTCCTTTATTGAATACGGTGGAAGATGCGGAACAGAAGGCTGTTATTTGTGAAAAGATTTTGGATTTTAGTAAAAAATTATCTTCTGGGGAGCAGAAGATTAACCTGACCCAGGAACAGATAGACGGAGCTCTCAGGGCAATTAGAGAGACTAATGGTCAATATGATTTTCACTATATTGGAAACATCGCCTTAATCCTTTTGGGAATGTATTTAATTAGTTTTGTTTTCAGTTTGATTATGGGATGGGTGATGTCGGGAGTAGCTCAAAAAACGGTAAGGGATTTGCGTAGGGAAGTGGATCATAAATTGAACAAGTTACCCCTTAAATATTTTGATGCCCATTCCTATGGCGACATTTTAAGCCGGGTTACTAATGATGTGGATACCATTGCTGCAACATTACAGCAAAGTTTAACCCAGATTATTACCTCGGTTGTTTCAATTATTGGTTATATTATTATGATGCTGACCATAAGTCCAATTCTTACCCTAATTGTGCTGACAACTCTTCCTTTGTATATTTTGACAACTAGGTTTATTGCGAAAAAGTCTCAAAAATACTTTGCCGCCCAACAGAGGGAGCTGGGGGAACTTAGTGGTCATGTGGAAGAAATGTATACAGGACATAATATAGTGAAGGCTTTTGGACATGAAAAAAATGCTATCGAAAAGTTTGAGGCTATCAATAACAGGTTGAATGAGGCCGGTTGGAAAGCCCAATTTGTTTCCGGTATTCTCTTTCCTCTGATGAGATTTATCAGCAATTTGGGTTATGTAATTATTAGTATAGTAGGGGGAATTTGGATCACAAAGGATATACTTGGTCTGGGAGATATTATTGCCTTTATTCAATATTCCAGATCTTTCGATATGCCAATTGTGCAAACTGCAAATATTGCTAATATTATTCAATCAACAATTGCCTGTGCGGAACGGGTTTTTGAGATCCTAGATGAAGAGGAAGAAATTCCTGACCGTCCGGATGCTAAAATAATCAAATCACCTAAAGGGGAAGTCAGGTTTGAACATGTTGATTTCCGTTATAAAGAAGATGTTCCCCTGATTGAGGATATGAATTTGGAGGTAAAACCGGGAGAAACCATTGCTATTGTTGGGCCGACGGGGGCAGGGAAAACTACTCTGGTCAACCTATTAATGCGGTTTTATGAAATAAACGGTGGTAAAATAAGTATTGATGGTATTGACATCAGGGATTTAAAGCGGAGCGAGCTGCGTAAAATGTTTGGTATGGTGCTTCAAGATACCTGGCTGTTCAAGGGAACGATTAAAGATAATATTGCCTATGGGAAAGAAGGGGCGACTATGGAGGAAATAATCAGAGCAGCCAAGGCGGCCCATGCCGACCATTTTATTAGAACCCTGCCGGATGGTTATGATACGATTATTAACGAGGAAGGAAGCAATATTTCCCAGGGTCAAAAACAACTGCTGACAATAGCCCGGGCTATTCTGGCCGATCCTAAGATTCTGATTCTTGATGAAGCCACCAGTAGCGTTGATACCAGAACAGAATTATTAATTCAAAGGGCTATGGCTAATTTGATGAAGGGCAGGACGAGCTTTGTTATTGCTCACAGGCTGTCTACTATCCGGGATGCAGAAGTTATTTTGGTTATTAATAAGGGCCGGATTATTGAAAAGGGTAATCATAAAGAACTGCTGGCAAAAGGCGGTTTTTATGCAGATTTATATAACAGCCAATTTACGGGGGCAGACCAGTTGGAGATGGAAGATTCGGAGGCTGTTTAGGCTTAAGAATACTGGATAAGAGAAGGGAGATCCTTTCTCTATAATGGGGTGAAGATATGAATGCGCTCAAGAAAAAGGATAGGGCAAAGGCATTGGTCCGACATAATCAATCCTTATTCAGATGTCCCATCTGTAAGGAACCGATGAAAATGAATGATGCCTATAGTATGGTTTGTGCTTCTTCCCATAATTTTGACCTAGCTAAGAAAGGATATATAAGCTTATTGACTTCCGGCAGTAAAGCCAGTTATGCCAAGGAATTGTTTGAAGCCAGGCAGAAAATTTGTGAGGCTGGATTTTATGATCCATTAATTGAGGAGTTGGCTAAAATAATTGATAAATATCAGCCCGAAGGACAGAAAGAAATTAATCTCTTGGATGCAGGTTGTGGGGAAGGTTCCCATCTTTATAGACTTTCTCAAAGGCTTAAAAGCGATCTAAGGTATAATTTAATAGGAATAGACATTACCAAAGAGGGTATAAATCTGGCTGCCGGCAGAAATGGCAATATTATTTGGTGTGTTGCGGACTTAGCTAGACTGCCTTTCCAGGATAAAAGCTTTCATTTCATTTTAAATATTCTTTCTCCGGCTAATTATGGAGAGTTTGAGCGGATTCTAAGAAACAGGGGATTTGTGGTTAAGGTTGTTCCGGAGCCAGGGTATTTATTGGAATTGCGGGAAGCGATTTATAAAAATGAAAAGCAGGCACATTATTCTAATGAACAGGTGATTAATTATTTTAGGCAAAAAATGCAGCTGGTAGAGATGAAGAAAATACGTTATGAGTTTCCGCTGGATGAAGAACTTTTCCCCCATCTCCTTAAAATGACACCTCTAACCTGGGGAGGAAGTTCAGAGGGCTTAAACAGGGTTTGGGAAGAAATTATTCCTTCTGTTACCGTGGATTTGAAAATAATTATAGGTAAAAGGAAATGAACCAAATAAGCCGGAATATATTGTTGTGGAGGTGTTTTTAGGTGGCTGACCTGCTTCCAACCGTGACTATGCTTATTACTGCTTTAATCTTAATTATTTTTGGTGTGATGATTAAATACAAAAAGGCCTACTGGCTGATTTCCGGTTATAACACCATGTCCCAGGAAAAAAAAGGGAAGGTGGATGTGATCAGCTTATCCAGGCTGGTGGGAAATTTTTGTTTTCTCCTGGCTGGGATTCTGGTTTTGGCTGGTATTTTGCTGTCTCTAAATAAGATAGTATTGGGGGTAATAGTACTTGCTTTGATTTTTCCCCTTTCTATTTACCTGCTTATAAAAGCTCAAAAATATGACGGGAATACCCGCAATCCGGACGGAAGTATGAATAAAAAAGCAAAGATTACTCTTGGGACAGTGAACATTTTTATGATCATAACTTTAATTGGAGTAGGAGTACTCTTTTATCAAAGCAGCAAGCCGGCTCAATTTACTCTAAGTGATGGTTATTTAGAGATTAAAGGTCTTTATGGAGAAAAAATTAATTTGGAAGAAGTTAGAAAAATCAGTCTAAGGGATGACTTGCCTAAAATTACCTTGAGAACCAATGGTTCAGCCCTGGGCAGTATGCTTAAAGGTAATTTCCGGCTGGAGGAAATAGGGGCAGCTAAATTGTTTATAGATAAGTCCAAACCTCCCTATATTTATCTGGAAAGGAAGGAAAAACCCCTTATTTTTAATTGCAGCAATGAAAAGGAAACAAGAGAATTCTTTGCTCTTTTACTGGCTGAATGGGAAAAGGTGCAAAAGGAGACAGATAAAAAAATAAGAATATCATATAAGTAGAAAATAGTGTTGTTTATTTTAGTGGAAGGAAGAGAGAAAGAATGAGGTGGGGCGTGCTAGGTTTAGTTGTTATCCTTCTAACAGTTGGGGGGATTAGCTTCATCCGTTTTGCCAGGGGGACAGAGCCGGTAAAAGATAATCGGGCTGATTGGCTTACTTCTACCCTAATTGCCCATCGGGGTATGCACAGTGAAAAGGAGAATATTCCTGAGAATACTATGTCAGCCTTTCTCAGGGCCATGGAAAATGGTAAGACCATTGAATTGGATGTTGCCCTGACTAAGGATAAAAAAGTAGTGGTTTTTCATGATAAAAAACTAAAAAGACTATTTGGAATTGATGCTTATTTGCAGGATTTAACTTTTGAAGAGCTAAGCAAATTAAAATTTCCCAATTCTTTGGAAACTGTACCCTTATTTGCTGATGTTTTGACCTTAATTGCTGGCCGGGTCCCCCTTCTGATTGAGATTAAGAATGAGGGAGAAGTGGGAGAATTGGAAAGTATGGTTTACGCCCAGCTTAAAAGCTATCCTGGTAAATATGCCATTCAGTCCTTTAATCCTTTTTCCCTGGGCTGGTTTAGGAAGAATGCTCCCCAGGTGCTGCGGGGACAGCTTTCGGGCAGTTTTTTGATCAGCGACTATGAGGTGGAGTATGCGGGAACGACACGTTTGCCCTGGTATAAAAGGTTTTTACTTTCCAATCTTTTGCTTAACTTTGTTAGCAGACCAAATTTTATAGCTTATGAGGTCGACAATACTAGTGTAAAGACCTTTAAGAACTTAAAAAAGCTGGGAGTACCGATTTTAGGCTGGACAATTAGAGATAAGGACCAATATCAAAGGCTAAAGAACGAATGTGATAATTTTATCACGGAAATATTTGAACTCCCTTAAAACTCTTCTCCCTAGAAAAGAGTTTTAAGGGAGTTTTCTTATTGTTCTTTAACAAGAATTGTTGTAATTTCTCCCACATATAAGGTATGATAGTCGGCATTGGGATACCATTTTTGGTCAAGTTCTTGATTAATGAAACATTCTGGTTTAAGTTCTTGGGCATATAATTTTTTACAAAAAATTGCTGTGCTTGCTTCTTCAAAATAGGGTATGCCATCGAAATGGGAAACAGTTAAATTGGATTTTTCAATTTTTGCTTCATCCCTGCCTGATACGGTACCTAAATAGTTTAATTGCTTTTTAAAGCTGTCATCAAAGAAAGAGAGGGAAAATCCGGTGGATTGATCGATAAATTCTTTAGTATAGCGCTGGGGACGGATAACAATAAAGGCTACATTTTTTCCCCACATTACTCCGAAACCGCCCCAAGCGGCAGTCATTGTATTTACTTTTCCCTCCTTTTCGGCAGTGATGAGCATCCAGTCCTTGCCAATAAGCTTAAAGGGGTTTTGTTCGAATTGTTCCGGTTTGATTTCTTTAAATTTAGACATAACAGTCTCTCCTTTAAAGTTATTTTTTTGTATATGTCTGTATTTATTATAGCCTAAAAGTGAAACAAATTATAGCATTACTTTATTTAAAATCCTAGCTGGGCTTGCTGTTTAGCTAAGAAAGAGACTTTTTTGATTGACAGATAAAAAGGAATTAGGATATAGTGTCTTTGAATATACTATTCTTGTTTAATAGAAAAAGGTTCAGGAATAAATAAAATAATTATCGATATTAAAAAAATAAAACTCCTTGTGAGTTAGTGAAGGAGAGAAATGATGAAAAAACCATTTGTAACCTTGGAACAATTGCAGGAAATAGTTAAAAAATATCCTACCCCTTTTCATTTATATGACGAAAAGGGAATTAGGGAAAATGCCCGCAGATTGAAACAGGCCTTTGCTTGGAATAAAGAATTTAAAGAGTATTTTGCGGTAAAAGCTACTCCCAATCCGATAATCATGAAGATTTTAAAGGAAGAAGGCTGTGGTGCGGATTGTTCTTCCCTTACTGAATTGATGTTAGCTGATGCCATAGGGCTTCGAGGGAGCGAAATTATGTTTTCTTCCAATGTAACTCCTCTGGAGGATTTCCAACTTGCTCATAAACTGAATGCTATTATTAATTTTGACGATATAACCCATATTGACTTTTTTTATCGGCATATTGGAGACATGCCCGAAACTGTTTGCTGCCGCTATAATCCGGGAGGAGATTTTAAAATTAGCAATGAGATTATGGACACGCCTGGTGAAGCAAAATATGGTTTTACCCGTCAGCAGCTGACCGAGGGTTTTAAACAACTGCAAAGATTAGGGGTAAAACATTTTGGCCTCCATGCTTTTTTGGCCAGTAATACCAAGACTAATGACTATTATCCGGTGCTTGCTGAGATTTTGTTTAAAACGGCAGTGGAATTAAACCGGGAAACGGGGGCTCATATTGCCTTTATTAACTTGTCCGGAGGGATAGGTATACCCTATCATCCTGACGAAGAGCCTGTTGATATTATGGCAGTTGGAGAGGGAGTAAGGCAGGTTTATGAGAAGGTGCTGGTGCCGGCCGGTATGGGGGATGTAGCCATCTATACCGAACTGGGCAGATTTATGCTTGGTCCCTACGGTTGTTTGGTTGCCACTGCTATTCATAAAAAGGAAATCTATAAAAATTACATTGGCCTTGATGCCTGTGCGGCTAACCTGATGCGTCCGACCATGTATGGAGCTTATCATCATATTACCGTGATGGGTAAGGAAAATGAGCCTTGTGACCACAAATATGATATTACAGGCGGTTTATGTGAAAATAACGATAAATTTGCTATTGACCGCTTTTTGCCCAAAATCGAAGTTGGCGATTTAATCCTTATCCATGATACGGGAGCTCATGGTTTTTCCATGGGATATAACTATAATGGCAAACTCCGTTCTGCTGAGATTCTGCTCAGGGAAGACGGCAGTACTCAGCTGATCCGGAGAGCTGAAACTCCGGTAGACTATTTTGCAACTTTGGATGTTACCGGTTTATTTAAATAGGGATAAACAAGAGGATTCCTTTTTAAAAACAACACGTATCTTAGGTTTACGTGTTGTTTTTTTTGTACCCTCTGGTATAAATTTTGCATATTATGGAATGTAAAACCATAATATGGAGCGTGATACGATGGAGGAATTTCTCCCCTTTCCTGATTATTTTACCAACAGCTTCAAGAAAATAACCCCTATAAATGGTTTTGACAGCACCAACCTGGATAATGCCAGACAAAATAGTTATGCCTGGTCTATGGCAGAAATGGATGATTATTTATATGTCGGGACTTCGAGAAATATTGTGTATTCCGTATTAGCATCTGGTTTATTGGGTGATATTACTCCTCCTCCCGAATTTACCCCTAAACAACTGGATATGGCCGGAGAAATTTGGCGTTATAAAAAAGACGGGAGCAGTCAATGGGAGAGGGTTTATAAGGCACCGCCGGGATCTGGGATCGTAGGATTCCGTTTTATGCTGCCCTATACCACCCCTTTGGGTGAAAGGGCTCTTTATGCCGGCTGCGCCGTGGCTGGGGGCAACAATGTAGTAATACTTAAATCTACTGACGGACAAAATTGGAAGCCTCTCAGATCCGGGGTGGCTATCGGAGGATCAACCAGGGCTATGACTGTCCATCAGGGCAGGCTTTATATGACTGTCTTACCTGGCGATGAAACACTTGTAACGGAAACCCGTCTTTATGTGAGTACTGACCCGGAGAAAAACGACTGGCAGCCGGTTAACTTGGCAGGTAATAATGCCAAGAACCCCCTGGGCAACGGCATGATTCTCTTTAGCTATAATGATCATCTTTATTTAGGCACTGCCCTACCCGGTGGTTTTGAATTATGGCGGACTAGGGGTACCCTGCCGGAAACGGATAATTGGAAGCTGGTGGTGGATAAGGGAGCCGGTGATGGTTTAAATGAGGTTCCCCTCAGTGTAGGCTTTTATAAAGATTATATCTATCTTGGAACAGCCCTCTATTTTGGATTTTATAGTTTGAATCCGGAAAAGCGTTTTGTTCCCCCTAAAGGATTTGATGTGATCAGAATTAATCGGAATGATGAATGGGAATTAGTGATTGGGGGTCCTCCAGTTCTTCCAACTGAGCCTACCACAGGCCGGAGAGGATTGCCTTTGAGTGGTCTTCCTTCTGGTTTTGGCAACATTTTTAATGGTTATTGCTGGCAGATTCAGGTTCAGAACAATGAACTGTATTTAGGTACCTTTGATTGGTCTGTTTTAATTCCCCCCATTGCACCTTTATTAATCCAATTCTTGAAAAAACGAACCCGCTATAATCTTGATAATTATCTAGCTAATTTAACCGGTTTTCTGAGGAATATCAGCTTTAGCGATCCCGTGCTGACTAGGCTGGCAGAGGAAAGAGTATGGGAAGGAATATTGGAATATCTTGGTCGAAAAACCTTTGGTTTTGATTTATGGAGGTCCCGGGATGGAATACGCTGGTCTCCCGTATCCATTAATGGTTTGGGTAATCCGGAAAACTATGGGGCAAGAAACCTTTTCCTTTCTTCTTCTGGAGATTTATATTTAGGAACGGCAAATCCCTTTAATGGCTGTGAGGTTTGGGTTAAGAAGGCAAATAAAAAACCCTGGCTTAGATAGTCTTTAAAAGAAAGCCGGCACCGTTTGGTGCCGGCTTTCTTTTAAAAGGAGATTTCGTCATCTTAACTTGTTAATTCTTGTTCTGCATGATATGATAACTAATAAACAGACCAGCTATAGGGCAGGAAGATTGGGACAGGAAGGAGTATGAGTATATGGATAAAATTAAATTGTTAAAAATATTGGAGAAAGAACTGGTGGTAGCCCTAGGCTGCACGGAACCTGTAAGTTTTGCTTATGCCGCGGCCTTGGCCCGTCGATATGCACCTTCGGGAGAAATAGCAACTATTACCGTTAAAGGTAGTGTAAATATGATCAAAAATGCTGCCGGTGTGATTATTCCGGGTACTGATTTGAACGGCGTTGACTTGGCGGCGGTATTGGGAGCTTTAATTGGTGACCCGGATAAAAAACTGGAGGTATTAGAGGGGGTTACAGCAGCAGCTATTGCGGAAGCTCAAGCCTTGATTAGTTCTGGGCGGGTTAAGATTTTGGTAGCTGATACTCCTAAAAAATTATTAGTTGAAGTAAGCTTGGTAAATACTGAGGGAGAGGAAGTCGACGTAACCATTGCTGATGAACATACAAGGGTAGTAAAAATTGTTAAAAACGGAAAAGTTATTTTTTCCATCCAGAAGGAAAGAACCGGTGAGGAAGAAAACTTATCTGCCCCTGATTTCAGCCTGGAGGATATTTGGGAATTTATTAAGACTGCGGATCCAGTCCAGGATTTGCAGCTGGTTCAGCGGAGTATCGAACTTAATACCCATATAGGCCGGCAGGGCTTGGAGGGGAATTATGGTTTAAAAATCGGAAAAACTATCAAGGAAGGAATAGCTAAAAGCTTTTATACAGATGATTTGGTTTATTGGGCTGCGGCTTTGACTTCTGCAGCATCAGACGCCCGAATGGCCGGCTGTCCAACCCCGGTAATGAGTAATACGGGCAGTGGCAACCAGGGGATTACTGCAACAGTGCCGGTGGTAGCCGTAGGAGAAAAATTGGGAGCTGACCGGGAGCAAATTCTTCGGGCCGTTGCCTTAAGCCATTTAGTTACCATTTATATCAAATACTGCTTTGGCCGGCTTTCTGCCCTCTGTGGTGCTACAGTTGCTTCTACCGGGGCCAGCTGTGGTATCGTCTACCTTCTAGGGGGAAGTCTGGAGCAGGTTAAAGGGGCTATCCAAAATATGCTGGGTAACGTTACCGGCATGCTATGCGATGGGGCAAAAATCGGC
>DUMD01000033.1 GCA_012840065.1 Clostridia bacterium | reverse complement strand
TAATCGGGTTGATAGAGGAACAGAAAAAACCATTATTGAGAATTTGGAAATTCAAGATCCAGAACTGGCGGAAGAAATTAAAAGACGGATGTTTGTTTTCGAGGATATTACTACTTTGGATGATCGTTCAATCCAGAGAGTCCTTAGAGAAGTTGATATTAAAGAACTAGCACTGGCTCTTAAAGGTGCCAGCGAAGAGGTTGCAAACATTATTTATCGCAACATGTCAAGCAGGGCTTCCCAGATGTTGAAAGAAGATATAGAATTCTTAGGACCTGTACGGTTGAGAGATGTAGAAGAAACACAGCAAAAAATTGTCAATATAATTAGGAGACTGGAAGAAACAGGAGAAATAATTATTTCACGTGGCGGGGGAGATGAATTAATTGTCTAGAGTGATTAAGTCTGCTTTTGCGGTTGCTAAATCTCCTTATTTAGTTGTAAATAATGAAACAAACTGCAGCGTGGTTTGTGAAGAAAAAGACGTTCCGGAAAAAAGGGAGGATGATTCTGAGTTTTTGCGGCAGTTAGAATTGCTGAAGATAGAAGCTCAAAAAGGGGCAGCAGAACTTATTGCTCAGGCCAGAAGGGACGCAGAGCAAATTGCGGAGCAAATTATACAATCGGCTCGAAATAAGGCAGAAGCTGAGAAAGATAAGGTATTTCAGGAAGCTTATAACCAGGGTTATGATGAAGGATTGAAACAAGGTAAATTAGAGATGCAAAAGATCATCGACGAAGCTAATGAAATTTTGGAGCTGGCTTATAAAAAGAAGGAAGAGATACTAAAAACTTTAGAACCTGAAATTGTAGAAATAATTATTAGTGCTGCTAAAAAAATTGTTCTTTTAGAATCAACTAATCCTCAACAAATAATGTATACAATCCGGAATGCCTTTAAAAAAATTAACCAACAGGAACATGTAACCATTAAAGTTAATCCTGATGACTTGGAAACTGTCAGAAAAGCACGGCAGGATTTAATTGATTGGGATGTGGTACCATACATAGATATTGAAATTGATCATTTGATTGAGCAGGGAGGATGTATAATTGAGACTGAATATGGGAGCGTTGATGCCAGAATTAGCAGCCAGTTAGATGAAATGAATAGGATTATTAAAGGAGCAGCTAAAGATGAATAAAGGTTTTCAGCTTAATTTAGATAAATATCGTTTGGCTGTTGAAAACAATTGTTTTATTAAGTCTGTTGGTAAAATTGATAAAGTTGTAGGTTTGGTAATAGAATCTTTAGGTCCCGATACCCAGATGGGGGAAATTTGCTATGTCAGACCGAGAGGAAGTGAAACAAGTATACCAGCAGAAGTAGTTGGATTCCGCGGTAATACTGTTTTATTAATGCCTTTAGGTGAATTGGAAGGGATTGGACCTGGGTGTGAAGTGGTTGCAACAGGAAGCAGTTTTAAAATTAGAGTTAGTCCTTCACTCTTAGGTAGGGTATTGAATGGTTTAGGTAACCCCATTGATGGGAAGGGAAGCTTGAAAAACTGGGAAGAAGTTTCAATCTATAATAAGCCCCCAAATCCCTTAACCAGAAAAAGGATAACTGAACCTTTGAATTTTGGAGTTAAAGCGATTGATGGAGTTATAACCTGTGGCAAGGGACAGCGGATTGGTATTTTTGCTGGTAGCGGTGTAGGAAAAAGTACACTATTGGGAATGATTGCCAGGAATACTGAAGCAGATGTGAATGTAATTGGGTTGATTGGCGAAAGAGGGAGAGAAGTTAGAGAGTTCATAGAAAAGGATTTAGGAGAAGAAGGATTAAACAGGTCCGTACTTGTGGTTGCTACTTCTGAACAGCCTGCTTTGGTTAGGTTGAGAGGGGCATTAGTGGCTACTAGAATCGCTGAATATTTTAGAGATCAAGGTTTGAATGTAATGCTAATGATGGATTCGGTAACCAGATTTGCTATGGCTCAAAGGGAAGTGGGACTTGCTATTGGAGAGCCTCCAGCTACAAGGGGATATACCCCATCGGTTTTTGCTCTTTTACCAAAATTGCTGGAACGGTCTGGTACTGCTGAAAAGGGAACAATTACAGCACTTTATACGGTGTTAGTTGATGGAGATGATATGAACGAGCCTATTGCCGATGCGGTAAGGGGGATCTTAGATGGGCACATTGTACTATCTAGAGATTTAGCCGTGCAGAATCACTATCCTGCTATAGATGTTTTAGCAAGTGTTAGCAGGGTAATTAACAATATAGTTGATGAGGAACATCTGATTAACATTAATAAGCTAAAAAATGTGTTGTCTATTTATAAAGAGGCGGAAGACCTGATTAATATCGGAGCATATAAGAAAGGAAGTAATCCTAAGATTGATTATGCAATAAAAAATATTGAGGCGGTAAGAAGATTTTTACGTCAGGGGATAGAGGAAAAGTATAGTTTCAATGATACTAAGATTTATTTGAAGAGTTTGTTTTCCTAAAATTATATTTTGGTGAATAAATATGAAAAAGTTTAATTTTAGCTTAGATAAGGTTTTAAATTTCACATTGTTCAAGGAAGAACAGCAAAAAATGGTTGTACTTAAAATAAACAATGATTTAGCAAGGGAAAGAGATATTTTAGACCAGTTAAACAAAGATTGTTTGCAGTTAAAATTGGATTTGAACGCTAAATGTGCTCGAAAAGTAACTGTAAGTGAACTTATAACCTACAGTTCTTATCTCAATTATTTAGAGAAAAGAATTAAAGCAACGGAGGCAACTATTGCTAAATTAGAAGAGAAATTGGATTCTGAACGTCAAAAACTTTCTCAGCTTACGAAAGAGAGAAAGATATTGGATAAACTGAAGGAAAAAAAATATTTGGAATTTTGGGACCAATTTTTAAAAGAAGAACAGGCATTATTAGATGAAATTGCCCTTAATTCAGCAGTTCGTAATCATGGCATGGGTAGATAAAAGGTGGGCCGAGAAATGATGACAGAAAAGGAAATAAAAGAAAAAAAGGGTAAAGTAGTTGGAATAATAATTGGATTAATTATTATTGCTTTAATTTCTGCTGTTGCAGTATTGCAAGGTTTTGGCATAATCAGACTCCAGTCTTATGTGCCAGTGTTAAGCAGGATACCTTTGATTTCAAAGTTTTTCCCTGCAGAAGAAGAACAGAAGAAAGAAGAACAATTAACTTCAGAACAAAAGTTTCAATTGGAAAAAGAAGCCCTTCAACAAGAAAGGGAGTTGTTAGAACAGCTTAAACAGTCATTAACCTTGAGAGAAGAGGCTTTAGAGCAAAAAGAAGAGCAATTAAGTAAAAAAGAAGAGGAGCTTACCAACAGAGAAGAACTTATTAACGCTAAACAGTTGGAGTTGGACAGATTAGTAAAACTTTATGGAAAAATGGAGCCTAAAAAGGCTGCTCAAATCATGACTAAGATGAGTTCCGAGGAAGTAGTAGCGATTCTTGCTCACATGAAAGAAGATCAAGTGGCATCGATTTTAAGCGAAATGAAGCCTGAGGAAGCTGCTGCTATTTTAAGACTTATGCGGATGTAATTTGATTTTTATTGGAAAGGAGGTGAAAAAAGGTGGATGCTAGTTTTATAATTTTTAAAACCGATCCTGGTTTCCTCAATAACAATGAGGGTAAAATTGGATCTTCTAAATCGGAGTTAAGTGACAGTGACGGTTTGAAGTTTAAAGATATTCTTACAACTACTAAAGGGTCTGGTAAGTCTGTCAAAGAAAATGAAAAAACAGATTATTCTACTAAAGCAAGTGAAGAAGATCCTGAAGAAAATAAGATCTTGCTTGAAGAAACATTTTTAGAAGAAGAAAAAGATAAGGAAATTATTACGCCTTTGTTTTTTTCTAATCTTGTGGCTTTTTCCCCCACTGGTTCTGATGGACTCTGTCGGTTAAAAGAAAATGAGGCAAATGTTGGAGATTCCTATATTAGATTAGAAATGCCCATTGTTAGAGAGGAAAAACAGGTTCTGTTTGGGGGAAATGCCGAGATAAGCCTTTTAGACGATTTTGTCTTGGAAGAAAACAATACTAACATGCAGATGGATTTGGCTTTCCAACTTAAAAAAGAGGAAGAAACCCAACAGAACTATAACAGAATCCAACAGAACTATGACGTATTCCAATGGGAAGAGATAGGAGATAATGCTAAGCCTCAAATAAATATTAATACTAAACAGACACTTGATGTTGATAAAGCTTCTGACGATATTAAACATACCGCTTTTAAACAAATAATTGAACCACAACTAAAAGAGATTAGGAAAGAGATTCAGGTTTTTTCCGTTAACACTGCTTTAGCAGAAGTTGTCGAAAATAATTCTGAATATCAGTTTAAGGCTGAAGATGATGAAGTGGAATTTAAAAAGATGGCTGAAGGCGGGCAAATTTTTAAGGAAAGTACTAGGGGTAATGAATTCAAGATAGAACAAATAGAAGTACATGTCCCTGATAAATTAAATCAGGAAACTGTTGACTCTATACTCAATCAAATAATTAAACAAAGCAGGGTTTTCCTAAAAGAAGGGAAGTCAGGTCTGCAGATTCAATTAAAACCTGAAAATCTAGGCAGAGTAACTCTGCAAGTGTTAATAGAGGATGATGGGGTTGTTTCTGCAAAATTTGCCGTAGAAAACCGAGCTGTAAAACAAGCGCTCCAGGATAATCTTGCTTCTCTTCGTCAAGGGTTGGAACAGCAGGGGATTGTGGTTGATAAACTTATAGTAAAGGTAAATGAAGAACTTACCGGTTTTTTAGGGCAGTCCGGTTTTTCTATGGGGCAAGGCAGTAGTGAAAGTCGGAACAGGAAACAGTATAAATTTAGCCAGGGAAAAGTGGAAAAGGTAAATGATTATAACTTAGTTGCTTCTGTCCTGGAACAGGTATTTGTGCAAGAAGGTTTAGATTTCAAAGCCTAGGAGGTGAAAAAATGAGTAACAGCACTGTAGAAACAGTTACATTAGGGGGTAATAGCCAGGTTAACCAGACGAGAAAAGATGTGAAAGTAAATAATCAATTGGGTAAGGATGAGTTTCTTAAGCTTCTGGTTACTCAATTAAAATACCAGAACCCTCTGGAACCGATGAAAGATCAGGAATTTATTGCCCAGATGGCTCAGTTTAGTTCTTTAGAACAAATGCAGCAGTTAAATGCGAGTTTCGAAAAATCTTTCCAACAAATAGAGACGATGAATAGCAATTTGGAACTGATGCTGATACTCCAGGATAGGTCGCTATTGAATCAAACAATCACCCAGACTTTTAACTTGCTTGGTTCTCAGGTTACCGCTAAACTATCCGATTCCGGGAAAATAATATCTGGGGTTGTGGAAAGGATTAAGCTGGTAGATGGTTGGCCGGTTTTAGTTGTCTCTGGAGAAGAGGTAAGCTTGGACCAGGTCCTGGAAATTGGGCAAGGTGTCACTACGGAAGGGGAGACAAATGGACAAGAAAATTCAGAACAATCCATATATCTTGTATAATAAGCCCTTAACTAAAATAAATAAAACAGAAATTCGAAAACCAACTAATAATTCTCAAATCGTTAACAGTAATTTACCCTTTCAACAGATTTTACAAGAAAAATTAGATGTAGAGGAACTGAAGTTTTCCAACCATGCTCTAGAAAGGTTAAAAAGAAGAAACATTAATCTTTCTAATGAACAATTAAATAAACTGAAATCTGCAGTAGCAAAAGTAGCCAGCAAAGGAGCTAGAGATTCCCTTGTTTTAGTGGACAGCGTGGCTTTTGTAGTCAGTGTAAAAAACAAAACTGTTATTACAGCTATTGATGGAGAACAAATGAAAGAAAATGTTTTTACTAATATTGATAGCGCAGTAATTACTTAAAGGCTGGACCTCATAGAGGAAGCCTGTATTCTGCTGAATGACTGATGCAGAATTAAACAAAAGGAGGTCATTTATTATGATGCGTTCTATGTTTGCGGCTGTTTCCGGCTTAAGGGCTCACCAGACAAGAATGGACGTGGTGGGAAATAACATTGCTAATGTTAATACAGTTGCTTATAAAAAAAGTCGGGTAACTTTTCAGGATATGATGAGTCAGACCTTAAGATCGGCAACTACACCTCAGGGTGAAAAGGGTGGTACTAACCCTCTCCAGGTTGGTCTAGGCATGAAAATGTCCAGTATAGATACTATCTTTACAGAGGGTAATACCCAAACCACTGATAAAGTAACGGATCTTGCTATTGAGGGTAACGGTTTCTTTATCTTAAAAGCTGGAGATTTATATCTTTATACACGAGCAGGTAATTTTGATTTGGATGTGGAGGGTAATTTATGTAACCCGGCAAACGGTTATAAGGTTCAGGGCTGGAAATATAACGATGACGGAACCATTGATGTTAGCCAACCCTTAGAAGACGTAAAAGTCGTTTTCGGACAAGCTATCGGCGGTGGAACCACAAGGTTGGAATATATGAAAAATTTGAATAGTTCTTCAGCAACGGGGGAAGTTTTTGAGGTCAATACCATTGTTTATGATTCCCAGGGGAATAGCTATGAAATTATTACCCGTTTTGAGAAACTGGATCAGGCTACAGATCCAAATGCATGGAAAATGAGTGTCAAAGCCAAGGATAATAGCTTGGAAGTCGATTCCCTTACTCCTGATGCAGACGGATTTTATGAAGTAGGTACGATCAAGTTTACAAACGATGGGCTTTGGGAGTCTTTGAAAGATAGTTCGGGTTCGGACGTTACAGGTTTGCAGATTATACCTTCTGATTCTGGAAGAAATCCTTTTACTCTTAAACTGTCCTTTGATAATTTAACCCAATTTAATTCGGAAACTTCTGTTGAAGGTATTGCCCCGGATGCTCATGGTGCCGGCAGACTTTACGATTTTACCATCGATCGGAACGGCACGGTTATGGGGATATACTCCAACGGGGTTACCAAGCCTCTTTATAAAATAGCTCTTACTAATTTTAACAACCCTGCCGGTCTTGTTAAGGTCGGAGATTCTTTCTATCAGGAATCTACCAATTCAGGAAAGGGAGTACCTGCGGAAGCTAATAAGGGTGAATATGGTGCCATTGTTTCTGGATCCTTAGAAATGTCTAATGTGGATTTGTCTCAGGAATTTACAGAAATGATTATTACACAGAGAGGATTTCAGGCCAATTCTAGGGTTATTACTGCTTCTGATGAGATGTTGCAGGAATTAGTTAACCTTAAACGTTAAATTGATTTTAAGTAAGGGGCAGGCATAGTGCCGGCCTGTCCCTTACTTAACAAGGAGTGATAAAAATGATCAAGGTAACTCGGCTTAATGGTATTTCCTATTACATAAATTCAGAGCTTATTGAGACTGTAGAAACCACACCTGACACAGTAATTTCTTTAGTTAACGGGAGAAAATATGTGGTTCAGGAGAAGGCGGAAGAGATTGTTGAGCGAGTTATCCAATATAGACAAAGGATTTTCCCGTATCGGGCAGAGTTGGTATCTGGCGAGAATGATAGCAGATAGAGGTGGAAGTTATGGATATTACAACTATCGGAGGAATTATAGCTGGAACTTTTCTTCTGTTAGCAGGAATGTCGGGGGGTTCCGGCGGATTGAAGGCTTTTTACGATTTTGATTCTATTTTAATTACCATTGGAGGTACTGTTGCTGGAGTTATTGTAAGCTTTCCTTTGGAACAGCTTAAGGACATTCCTAAGACTATAAAAATAGCTTTCAACAAGAATAAAAATGAACCTGAGACTATTATTAAAACTCTGGTGGCTTTTGCGGAGAAAGCAAGAAGAGAGGGTTTATTAGCTTTGGAGGAAGATGTTCAGCGCTTGGATGAACCTTTTCTTAAAAAAGGAATTCAATTAATTGTTGACGGTACTGACCCTGAACTGGTTAGAAATATTTTAGAAACTGAATTGACGTTTTTGGAGGAAAGACATAAATCAGGCCAGGCAGTCTTCGAAACTGCCGGAAGTCTTGCTCCTGCCTTTGGGATGATTGGAACTTTAATCGGACTTATTCAGATGCTGCAGAGTTTAAGTGATCCTTCATCTCTTGGGCCGGGCATGGCTGTGGCTTTGGTGACTACTTTTTACGGTTCTGTTTTGGCTAACTTGTTCTTTATTCCAATTGCATCAAAGTTGAAAGTTAGAAGTAGTGAAGAAATTTTGATGAAAGAAGTTATGGTGGAAGGAATGCTTTCCATTCAAGCCGGTGAAAATCCGCGAATTGTAGAAGAAAAATTAAAATCTTTCCTAGCTCCTAATATTAGGAGGGTGCTTGAGATAAAAAGAAATGAAGGTGAATGAAAATGAGGCGGAAAAGAGGCGGCGGTGAAGAATCAAAAGGGGGAGCCCCAGAATGGTTAACAACCTATGGAGATATGACTACTCTTTTATTATGTTTTTTTGTTCTCCTCTATTCTTTTTCTAATCTTGACGCTCAAAAATATAACCTCCTAAGGATTTCTTTGCGGGAAGCACTTGGTGTTCTAGATGGAGGCAAGACCCTTGACAGTGGAGCATTAATAGAGGGAGGAGAAGTTTATAATGAAGTTAGCAGATTTAAAGAGGACGAATTGTTTGAGGAAATCGTAGAAAAATTGGAGGACTCCCTCGGAAAAGAAAATTTTGCAGAGATTGTATCATTTGTTATCAATGAGCGGGGATTAACTATTCGTTTTTTGGATAGCGTGCTTTTTGACACAGGGCAGGCTAATTTGAAACCTGAGGCAAAAGAAATTTTGGATAAATTAGCAGATATTTTATCCCAATATCCTAGCAATCCAATACGAGTAGAAGGACATACAGATAATGTGCCTATTCATAATTCCCGGTTTCCGTCTAATTGGGAACTTTCTACTGCTCGTGCTACCACCGTAATCAGACATTTGATTGACCGTTATAATTTCTCACCTGATAAGTTATCTGCTGCTGGATATGGGGAATACAAACCTGTTGCCAGTAACGATACTGTTGAAGGCAGAAGGCTTAACCGGAGGGTGGATATTGTGATTCTTAGGTCAGATAGTGTTCTTCAGGAACCTAATTAGTTTTACCAGGGGGGGTAAGGATGGCAGAAGCAAATAATTCTGGACAAACAAAAGTCTTATTATTGATAATAGCTGTACTTCTTATTGTTGTGGTGGGGGGAGGAGTGTATTTATTTTTAAACCAACGAGCAAGTGCCCAGCAGGCCGCTTTACAATCGAAGAAAATTGGCCCCACTGTTTCTCTGGGAGAGTTTACGGTTAATCTTGCTGATAATAGGAGTTTCATCAGAACGACGGTAGTGTTAGAACTGAATGGTAAAGAACTTCAAAAAGAGTTGACAGAAAGAGATGCTCAGATAAAACATAGTGTTATTTCAACTTTGAGGCTTATAAAACCGGAGCAGATTGCTGGTGAAAATGGTATAGATAATCTTTGTTCACGCTTAAAAGAAAATATTAACAATCTTCTTATCACTGGGTCTGTAGTAAATGTATATTTTACCCAGTTGGTAATTCAATAGAGGGAGGTACTTAAAATTTGTCTGAAGTTCTTTCTCAGGAAGAAATTGATGCGCTTTTATCTGCCTTAACTGCAGGTGAGTTAAATGTAGAAGAGGCAAAACATGAAGAAAAGAAAAGAAAAATTAAAGTTTATGATTTTCGCAGGCCGGATAAGCTGTCTAAAGACCAGCTGCGTATAATTCAAATGATTTACGAATCTTTTGCCAGGGCACTTAGTAATGTTTTCTCTGTCCAATTACGGGTTGTTGCTCATGTTGAGGTTATTTCTGTCGGGCAGTTTACCTATGGGGAATTTATGCGTTCAATTTCTAACCCCACTGTTTTGGCTGTTTTTTCTATGAGTCCTTTGCAAGGCAATGGAGTTATGGAAGTTAATTCTAACTTAAGTTTGACAATTATTGACCGACTTTTTGGAGGTTCTGGTTTTCATACAGAAAAGAACAGAGAACTTACTGATATTGAACAGTCTGTAATTGGTCGCATTTTTGATAGAATGATGGAGAATTTAAAGGAAGCCTGGTCCAGTGTGGTAGATTTAAACTTAAAAGTTGATTCAATTGAGACTAATCCTAATTTTGTGCAAATTTCTCCGCCTAATGATATGGTTATAACAACTACTTTAAAGACAAAAATTGGCGATTTTGAAAGTGCGATTAATTTTTGTATTCCTTACCTAGTTTTGGAACCAATAATATCTAAACTTAATGCTAAAGTTTGGTTTTCCAATATAGGTAAAGAAACAAACAAACAAAACTATGAAGTTCTTAAAAAAAGGATGGAAAGGACTTTTGTGCCTATTTCCGTTGAATTAGGGACAACTGAATTAACTGTTGAAAATATTTTAGATTTACAATGCGGGGATGTTATTCCATTAAATACTAAAACCTCTGACAATTTAAAGATTTATGTTGGTAGTAGATTGAAATTTTTTGGATTTCCGGGAACAGTAGGAGGAAAAATTGCTATACAAATTACAGGAAAAGTAAAAGAAGAGGAGGAGGAGGAATTTGAATAATGGTATTTTGTCTCAGGAAGAAATTGATGCATTGCTTAAAGCTCAAAATCTAAATGTTGAAACTGAGGAAGATGAATTCTTAAGCGAAATGGATAAAGACATTTTAGGCGAAGTTGGTAATATTTCTATGGGCAATGCCTCAACTACTCTTTCTATGTTAGTAAACCGCAAGGTAAAAATAGATACGCCTAAAATAGAAATTGTTTCTAAAGAAAAATTAAAAAATGAATATCCTAAACCTTTTGTTGCTGTTGAAGTACAATACACAAAAGGTTTAGAAGGTGCCAATTTATTAATTATTAAAAAAGAAGATGCTCTGCGCATAGTGGACTTGATGATGGGAGGAAACGGCGAAGTTAGTGATGGGGAATTAACTGAGCTGCATATTAGTGCTATTGGAGAAGCCATGAATCAGATGATGGGGGCTGCTGCAACATCGATGTCTGAGATGCTAAAAACAAGAATAGATATATCGCCTCTCACTGTTGAAATGGCTGATTTGCAAAGCGGGCAATTAGATGATAATGCAGTTCTGCAACAGACTCATTTTATTAAGATTGCTTTCCAAATGGAAATTATGGGGCTTGTTAAAAGTGAGTTAATGCAGTTGGTTCCGTTTTCTTTTGCCCGTAAATTAATAAAAGATATGACTTCTTATAGCGAGATGGAAGAAGATAATCTTGTCCAGGAATCTCATGATCAAAAAGTGGCACTGAATAACAAATCGGATTTTATCTCTTCTGGTCGGGAAGGGGAAAGGAAAGGAATGAGTAAACCCTTAGAAAAACAGGTAGAAGTGCAACCGGTTCAGTTTGCTCCATTATCACCAAGTTCGGGTTCTATTGAAAAGTCTAATTTAGACTTAATAATGGATGTGCCTTTACAAGTAACCGTAGAGTTAGGACGTACTCAGAAGTTAATAAAAGATATTCTAGAATTGGGTCACGGTTCAATATTGGAATTAGATAAATTGGCTGGTGAACCAGTGGATATTTTGATTAATGGAAAGTTAATTGCAAAAGGGGAAGTTGTTGTTATTGATGAAAATTTTGGTGTTAGAGTAACTGACATAGTCAGTCCGATTGAACGGGTTAATAGTTTACAATAGAATTTAAGGAAAATTTTAAGGAGGTTGTTTGCCCAATGGGTAATAGGGTTTTAGTTGTGGATGATGCTGCGTTTATGCGGATGATGGTTAAAGATATTCTTACCAAAAATGGGTATGAAATTGTAGGAGAAGCCGAAAATGGATTAGTGGCCATAGAAAAATATAAAGAAACGAATCCGGATTTGGTAACAATGGATATAACCATGCCTGAAATGGATGGGATTACTGCGGTTAAAGAAATTAAAAAGATTGATCCTAATGCTAATATCATCATGTGTAGTGCTATGGGACAGCAGGCTATGGTTATAGATGCCATTCAGGCAGGAGCAAAAGATTTTATTGTTAAACCTTTTCAGCCTGATAGAGTAATAGAAGCTGTGAGAAAAGCTCTACTCTAATAAACAGAAGGAGATAAAGATGTAAAGATGAGAAGGTTCTATAGTCCAATATTTTTGGTTGTTCTCGTTTTTATTATCTGTATAGGTGGTTTCAATGAAGTTTATGCAAATCCGCAGGCAGATACTGGAAGTATTAATACTGAATCTTTACCTGTTTATCAAGATCCCCAACCGATTTCCAGTATTAGTCCCTTAACATCCTTTTTTAGAGTTATTTTAGGACTGGGAATTGTTTTGCTTTTAATTTACTGGCTCCGCAAGATGCTGAAGAAAAGAGGAAATCTTTTCTTCCAAGGAAGGTATTTGTCTTTAATTGATGGAGTTAATTTAGGCCCTAATAAGGGGGTATATTTAGCCAAACTGGATGATAAGTTCTTTCTATTAGGAGTGACAGAATATCAGATTAATTTGCTCAGCCAATTTGAGGAGGAAGAATTAAGTCAAATAATTGATTCAATTTCTTTCAGCGATGAAAGGCGGACTGACTTATCAGGACAGGAGTTTCAAAGTTTTTTTCAACAGCAACTTGAACGTTTAAAGAAAATTTCTAAATATAAAAAGGATAAGGATTTTGGAAGGTGGAAACAATGAAACAAACCAGAAAGAGAAAGGATTATACTAGACAAATATTCTTCTGGAGCTTACTTATTTTGGTTGCTGTTTTGCTTTTATCTACTAAGAGTGTCTCAGCTGCTCCTGTTAGTTTACCAAGGATTACTTTTGGTCTGGAAGGATCGACAAATCCTCAAGATATGGCTTTGAGCTTACAAATCCTTTTTCTTTTAACGGTTTTATCTCTTGCTCCGGCAATTTTAATGTTGATTACTTCTTTCACTAGAATTGTTGTGGTTTTATCTTTTATTCGAAGTGCTTTGGGTCTTCAGCAGATGCCCCCAAATCAAGTTTTGATTGGTCTTGCCTTATTTTTAACGTTTTTTATCATGCATCCGGTTTATGCCCAGATAAACCAAGAAGCTTTGCAGCCATATTTAGAGGGAGAAATTACTCAAGAAGAGGCATTTGAAAAGGGTGTGCAGCCGATAAGAAATTTTATGTTTAAGCAAACAAGAGAGAAGGATTTAGCATTATTTATTAACCTTTCCCAAACAGATAAACCGATAACAAAAGCTGATGTACCAACTCATGTTCTTATTCCAGCATTTGTTACAAGCGAATTAAAAACTGCTTTTCAAATTGGTTTTCTAATTTATATTCCATTTTTAGTTATAGACATGATTGTTTCCAGTACTCTAATGTCTATGGGGATGATGATGCTTCCTCCAATTATGATTTCACTTCCCTTTAAAATATTACTTTTTGTTCTTGTGGATGGCTGGCATCTAGTTGTCCGTTCGTTAGTTTTAAGTTTTATTCAGTAAAATAGGAGGTTATTTATTTGAATGAGTTATTTATTGTAAAGTTAGGCCGGGAAGCTTTACTGACTGGTCTAACTGTTGCTGCTCCCATGTTAGGTTTAGGTTTATTAGTTGGGATTGTAATTAGTGTTTTTCAGGCTACTACTCAAATTCAGGAACAAACTCTTACTTTTATTCCTAAAATAATAGCTATTTTTGCTGCTTTGATTATTTTTGGTCCCTGGATGCTTAATATGCTCATTCAATATACTCATAACCTTCTAATTAATATCCCAACTATGATTGGTTAAAGTAGGTGGAAATTACTTGAATGTTTTAGAACTAATCTTAAATCAGTTTGATTTATATTTACTTGTTTTAGTTAGAATTTCCGGTTTATTTGTTTTTGCTCCGATATTTAATAGTAGAAATTTGCCAATGCAGATAAAATTAGGCCTGTCGGCACTTATTGCTTTCATTGTTTTGCCTATTCTGCCTGTGCAATATAATCATGTAGAATCATTTTGGATCTTTGTTTTTGGTTTAATAGGAGAATTAATCGTTGGTTTTTTAATGGGATTTGTAGTTAGCTTAATTTTAGCTGCTGTTCAGACTGCGGGAGAATTAATTGATATGCAAATAGGTTTTTCAATGGTAAACATCTTTGATCCCCAGTCGGGAAACCAAATACCTTTATTAGGCAATTTCAAATATCTCTTAGCTTTATTGCTGTTTTTAACCTTCAACGGACATCAT
>DUMD01000032.1 GCA_012840065.1 Clostridia bacterium | reverse complement strand
TGATCCCAAGGGAGACAGAAGTAAGGGTCCCAATGAACAACCAGACCCGGACCTTTTTGTTCATGTTGTAGAAAAAAGAAAGGATGGTATTATCGTTCGGGGGGCAAAATGCCATATTACAGGAGCATTAAATTCTCACTGGGCCTTGGTTGTACCCACTATGGCTATGAAGCCGGAGCATGCTGATTATGCAGTAGGCTTTATTACTCGGTCTGATGCAGAGGGAATCATCTATATTTATGGACGTCAATCCTGTGATACCCGCAAATTCGAGCCTGATGCAGAAATCGACCTTGGCAACAGCCAATTTGGCGGGATGGAAGCGCTAATGGTTTTTAACGATGTTTTTGTACCCTGGGAAAACGTTATTATGTGCGGAGAAACAGAATATGCAGGCAGACTGGTTGAACGCTTTGCGGGTTATCACCGGGTGAGTTATGGGGGATGCAAAGTGGGAGTAGGGGATGTGCTGATTGGGGCTGCTGCTTTGGCGGCTGAATATAACGGAACAGAGAAAGCATCTCATATTAAAGAAAAAATTATTGAAATGATTCATCTTAATGAGAGTTTATATGCCTGCGGAATTGCTGCTTCCTGTGAAGGTTATAAAAGTGCCTGCGGGAGTTATATGATTGATCTGCTATTAGGTAATGTCTGCAAGCTGAATGTTACTCGTTTTCCTTATGAAATTGCCCGTTTGGCAGAGGATATCGCTGGTGGCCTGATGGTTACTTTACCATCTGAACAGGATTTAAGGCATCCTGTGGCCGGTGAGTTTATGCGGAAATATTTCCAGGCTGTTGTTCCGGCGGAGAAAAGAATCAGGATTCTGCGTTTGATCGAGAATTTGACTTTTGGAACTGCAGCGGTTGGTTATCGTACAGAGTCTATGCATGGGGCAGGATCACCTCAAGCCCAGAGGATTATGATTGCCCGCCAAGCCAATCTAGAAGCCAAGAAAGAGCTTGCTAAAAGGATTGCCAAAATAAAGGACTAGAATGAGAAGCAGCATTTGAGCTTTTGCCAATTATATGAAAAAATTAGAAGGATTATAAAGAGTTGGCGGCAAATAAACTAAATAGAAAAACTTGTCAGCAGGATATTTTGTAACCTGGTAAGATAGTTAAGATATTATCTGTTGTCTAGATTAAAAACATTCCATGCTCGAGGTCTGAAACGCAGTGGGAAAGGAAGTGGTAGGAGATAGGATACTATCTTTGCTTTTTCGCTCGGGATTTAGATATGTAAAGGAGGTAAAACAAAATGGCAATGGTTAGAGAGTATGGAAAAGAACAACCAGGTATAAAACTAGGGATTTTTACTTTTAGACTACCTTTTATCCATTATCGATGGGAAATTTCTGAGTTCCTGCAGGCTCTTTTGATGTGTGCTGCTTGTTTAGGGTCCATACCTATTTTGCAGCAACAGTTAGGACTTCCCTTTGAGCTTGCTTGGAGTGCTGTTATTATTAATGGTCTTTTGTATACTATCCACGCTACTTTTGGTGATCCGGTAATACCGGGTTGGATTACGCCTTCTTTACCTTTGACTTATGCCTATCTAGCTCAGTTCCCTATTGGTCCGGAAAGGACTAAGGCTTTAATTGCTCTGCAGCTGTTAGTTGCCTTCCTCTTTCTTTTCTTAGGTATTACTGGCTTGGCTAATAAAGTGATGAACATTATCCCCGATGCCATAAAAGGTGGAATTTTAATTGGTGCATCCATCGGTGCAGTGCAAGGGCTCTTTGTAGAGAGCGGGAATTTCTGGAAGTACCCAATCTCCTTTACTGCTGGTGTTCTTGTATCTTATTATTTGCTTTATTCTACCCATTTTTTTAAGCTGAAAGCAAAATATAAATTGCTCTATACTATTGCCAATTTTGGTATGCTGCCTGGTTTTTTGGTTGCCCTTGCTATTGGGCCGGCAATTGGAGAATTAAGCGGAATTAGCTTTAAGTTAGGAACCTTCATTAAGCTGCCTGAAATCGGCAATTTGATGCGTACCGTAAGTCCTTTTTATATTGGTTTTCCTGGAATAGATTTATTTATTAAGGCAATACCGATGGCGTTTGCGGTTTATATTATTGCCTTTGGGGATTTTATAACGGCGGAGGCACTTGTTAGGGAGGCAAGTGTTGTGAGGCCGGATGAACTTATTATCTTTGACAGTAATAGATCCAATATCCTCAGCGGTATCAGAAATTTAGTTTTGGCTTTGGTTAGCCCCTATGTATCCTTTGCTGGTCCTTTATGGGGGGCAACGACAGTTTCTATTAGCGAAAGATACAAAAATGGCCGAGAGTCAATGGATTCAATTTTTAGCGGTTTTGGGACATTTAGGTGGTCAACGGCACTGGGGGTTATGTTGTACCCTGTTGTTTATTTTGTTAGACCGATCCTGGATTTAAGTATTGGTTTATCTCTGATGATTCAAGGATTTGTTTGTATGAGATTAGGAGTAGGAACTTGTAAAACTCCGATTGAAATGAGTATTGCGTCAGTTTCTGGGATTATTCTGGCAACTAAGGGGGCAGCATGGGGGATGGCAGTGGGGATCATCCTTATCTTGCTGCTAAGGGATTATGGTAAGGCAGAAAATAAAGATGAAGATATTAAGGCTTAGTTCTAGTTAATCAGCTTAAATTAAGGAGGGTAAGCCCATGAATTGGCGAGAAAAATATAAAGATAAAATTGTTACTGCTGCCGAAGCAGTAAAAAGTATTAAGTCAAATGATCGGGTTGTCATTGCTCACGGCTGCGGAGAGGCATTAACTTTAACACGAGCTATGGTGGACCGGGCTTCGGAATTAGAAAACGTGGAAGTCGTCCACATGCTGGTATTGGGGGAAGGGGCTTATACTCGGCCGGGAATGGAAAAAAGTTTTCATCATAATGCTCTATTTGTAGGTGTCAATACTAGAAAAGCTGTGGAAGAGGGAAGGGCAGATTTTACACCAACTCATTTTTCGGACGTACCCAGGTTGTTCAAAAGCGGCGATTTACCGGTAGATGTAGCTTTAATTCATTTATCCTTGCCTGATGAAAACGGTATTTGCAGCTTTGGTATCTCAGCGGATTACACTGTAGCTGCTGCCCAGTGCGCGAGAACTGTTATTGCTCAGATTAATCACCAAATGCCTAGAACCGGCGGGGCGTCCATCTCTCTGGATGATGTTACCTGGATAGTTGAGGTAGACGAACCATTGTTAGAACTGCCCTCAATAGAAATCGGACCGGTGGAAAGGGCCATTGGAGAGCATATAAGCAAGCTTGTTCCCGACGGGGCTACCCTTCAAATAGGTTTAGGCGGAATTCCTGATGCAGTTTTGTCTTCCTTGAAAGATAAAAAGGATTTAGGTATCCATACTGAAATATTTGGTGATGGGGTTGTCGATTTAGTAAAGGCCGGTGTTATTACTAATCGAAAAAAAACTATTAACAAGGGTAAAATTATTGCTACTTCCATCTTTGGAACGAGAAAGGTCTATGATTTTGCCCATAATAATCCTGATATTGTCATGTGTACGGTTGACTATACCAACGATCCCTATATAATTAGACAGCATGAAAACATGGTTTCTATTAATTCCGCTCTGCAGGTTGATCTTATGGGGCAGGTTAATGCAGAAATGATAGGTTCTTTACAATACAGTGGTGTTGGAGGACAGGTGGATTTTGTGCGAGGGGCAAGTATGGCTCCTAACGGGAAATCAATTATTGCCCTACCGTCCACTGCTAGAGGAGGAAGCATTTCTCGGATTGTCTGCCGCCTGGATGAAGGAGCTGCAGTAACCACTTCCCGCAATGATGTCCATTATGTTGTTACCGAATATGGAGCGGTTAATTTGCGGGGTAAATCAATCCGGGAGAGAGCAATGGCTCTTATTTCTATAGCCCATCCTGATTTTAGGGAAAAGCTGGAAGAGGAAGCTAGATCTTTAAAGTTACTCTAATCTATTTATAGAATGGCAGGACAAAGCGGAGGTTTTGGTTTCTTGCTCCAGAAGCTCCGTTTTGTTTTTAAATTTTTAAACGGCTGCCGCTGCTAAGGAGGGGCGCTGATGAGAGTAAAAAACAAAAGTCCATTGTTTTTACAAAAAATTAATCAGTCTGTTTTAAGGTTTTTAGGGTTAAATTTTGGAATTATTGCGGTAGATAAAGATTGTTTGGTTTTAGATATCAATAAAATTGCAGAAGAATATCTTGGATTCCAGTCGGAAGCTGTTATCTATAAAAAACTTGATTCTAATTTTTTTTACCCCTGCTTGAAAAAAACAATGACAACGGGCGAGATGAGCGTGAAAAAAGAAGTCATTAACGGCAACATTTTAAAGGTAACCTTTCTTCCCATTAATGATGAAACCGGGGTAATTGGTGCCCTGGTTATTTTAGAGAATATATCGGAATGGGAGAAGAAATTAGAAATGATAGAACTCTTAGATAAACAATTGGATAAACTGCTCGATTCTATTTATGATGGAATTGTGATCAGTGATGCCCGGGGGTATATTTTAAAGGTAAATAAAGCTTATGAATTTTTAGCTGGAATTACAAAGGAAGAATTTGTAGGAAAACACATAGATACTTTAACAAATGAAGGATATTTTAAAAAGTCTATGACGGCAAGGGTAATTGCTACCAAAAAATCAGATAGCATGATGCAGGAACTTGGTAAGTCGGGTAGGATTGCCCTGATTTCGGGGATGCCGGTGTTCAATGATAAAAATGAATTGTGGCGGGTTATTGTTACTGTGCGGGACATGTCAGAGCTAGAGAAGATAAAAGCAAAACTGGAAAATGTAAAGTCCGAAAATATAAGCCTGAGAAAGGAATTAAGTTTTGACCAAGTTACTTATAGCGAAAAGATGAACAAAATATTAAATTTAGGGAAAACAGTTGCTAAAACTGATATTACTGTTTTAATTACAGGTGAATCCGGGGTCGGGAAAGATGTTTTAGCCCGTTATATCCACGAACAGAGTTCTAGAAAGGAATATCCTTTTATTTCTATAAACTGCGGAGCAATTCCGGAAAATTTACTGGAAAGTGAGCTGTTTGGGTATGAAAAGGGTGCTTTCACGGGAGCTGAAGCTAAAGGAAAAAAAGGTTTGCTGGATATGGCTCAAAAAGGCACCTTTGTTTTTGACGAGGTAGGAGATTTGCCCCTGTCTTTACAGGGCAAGCTTTTAGGGTTGTTGCAGGATAAAGAGTTTTATCGAGTGGGGGGCACTGAGCCTATCCATGCAGATATCCGTTTTATTGCTTGTACCAATAAAGATTTAGATGCCATGGTGGAGCAGGGTCTATTCAGAGCAGATTTGTTCTATCGCCTTAATATTGTCAATATCAATATTCCGCCCCTTAGGGAACGTAAAGAGGAAATAACTCCTTTGATTTGGATTTTTCTGAAAAAGTTCAACAAGAAATATAATAAAAATAAACGAATTGACCAGTCGCTGATAGATCTGTTAAATAAGTATGATTGGCCCGGTAATATAAGAGAATTGCAAAACGTTATTGAGCGTTTGGTCGTTATTTCAACATCTGACTTAATTACGGAGGAGTTTTTACCTAGTTACATGATGGATTTAATTAAAGATGCTAAAAAGGAAGAAAACTGTCAGGCAGGATTAGAAGAAATATTAAATAAGGTAGAGAAGGAAATGCTGATTAAGGCTTATAGACAGGGAGGTAATACTAGAACAGCTGCTAAAATTTTAGGGATTTCCCAGTCCTCTATGGTTAAGAAAATGAAAAAACATAATCTTGATTACAAAGATATGAAAGTTCTTTCGAAAGTTCAGAAAAATTCTTGTTCTTAAAAGCCTGAACTGATATAAAATAAGTTGGGAGGGGGTGAAAACAAGATGGATAAATTAACTAAAGAGGAATTAAGGGAAAAAGCAAAGCAATTGGCTGGTCAATACTATCGGATGGGTTTGAATTGCAGTGAGAGTATAGTTTTAGCTATCCACGATCTAAACTTTTCTGATTTACCTAAAGAAGTTGTTGCCATGGCCACTGGGTTTGGAGGAGGCATGGGGTTATCCGGCAATACTTGCGGCTGCCTTACCGGGTTAATGATGGCAGTTGGCATGGTACATGGCCGCAAAGATCCTCTGGCAGTGGAAAGTAAAGAGGAAAGAATTAAACAGTTGAACGGCAATCCTGGTTTGTATAGATTTTTTAATCAAATTCCTCACCGTTTTGAACAGGAATTTGGTTCTACCAACTGTAGGGAATTGACCAAAATTTTCGCTCAATGGAACGATAAAAACCGGGCCAAAAAGTGCCTCTATTTAATTGAAGAGTCTGCTAAAATGGCAGTGGACTATATCATCCAAGGGAAAGAAGAAGGCTACGTCCAACAATTTGGCAGGAATATGGCTAACAAACTTTAAAAAATAGAGAAGCTAGGTATCAGCCTTGGCTGGTGGCCTAGCTTCTCTATTTTTTAGTGCCCGCAGCCGCAATTGGTGAGAGGATATTTGCTAAGATAATAATCCTTGTTGCTGCAAATTCTCTTCAGGGCATTTATAAGCCTATCTACTTCTGTGTAGTCGTTATATAAGCCAAAGCTGATTCTTACCATTCCGGGTAGAGGGACTCCTTTATTATTTAAGTAATACATTATTTCCCGGGAATTTAGTCTCAAGAGCTTTCTCACGTAGGGTTGGGCACAGAAACAGCCGTTTCTTACGGCAATTCCGTCCTCATCCGCAAGTATTTTTGCTGTTATTCCATGGTAGATTCCCTTAATATTAAAAGGAATAATGCCTACTTTTTCTTCTTCATATCCATAGCTGGTATATATTTGGATATCCTGAATTTTTCTCAGTTCGCTTAAGGCATAATTAGTCAAATTGTTTTCATGCTGTGCTATTTTATTCAGGCCAATTGCTTTTAAATTTTTTATGGCTGCTATTAAGGCGACTACTCCCAGCATATTTGGGGAACCGGCCTCATCTTTTTCAGGGGATTCTTCCCATTGAACTATTCTAGAAGTTACGATTCTGGCAGTTCCACCTCCTTTATAAACAGGTTCGGTCTGTTCAAATTGGTCTTTAGGTCCGATAAGAACCCCGATTCCGAAGGGGGCATACATTTTATGGGCCGAAAAGGCGAGATAATCAATATGTTCCGGTGAGTTGGAGGGTTTCATATCTATCGGGGAATGGGCGGCTAATTGGGCTGCGTCGACTAGAATTTTGGCTCCGTATTTATGAGCCATCTGAGCTATATAATGAATAGGATTAATATATCCGGTCACATTAGATGCTCCTGTAACCGTGACAAGTTTAACTCTTCCTCGATATTTAGCGAGTTTGTATTCCAAATCATCTAGGTTAAGCCGTCCATATCGATCAACCTCTACATAATCAACGATGAACTTATTCCTCCAGGGTAAGTCGTTGGAATGGTGTTCCATAAAGGTGGATAGAACAACTGATTTTCTAGATTTATCCGCTAATTTGTAGGCTAAAAGATTAATTGATTCTGTGGTATTTTTGGTAAAAATTACAATATCTCTTATTTTATCTCCTTTTACAAAATCCATTACAATTTCTCTTCCGGCTTCATAAATATTTGTGGAAAAGACTGATTTATATCCGTTACCACGATGGATGGAGGAATACCAGGGTGCAAACTTAATAATATCATTTAAAACAGAGATAAATGGCGGTGTTGAGGCGGCATTGTCAAAATTAACAGCTGTAATATAAGAACCGTTTGCAAGGGGAACTTTGGTATCCACACCAGCTACCAGATTTCTTAATCCGCTTTCGAATAGATTATAAGTCACACAGGGTCACCTCTATCCGTTTAAAATCCTAAACTTTTCTTTGTTAATAGGCTATTACATTATATTCATTCCGAGCAAAACTGTTACTTAATAAGCTCCTAACATTTTAAACAATGGGGTGCCCGGTTTGATTATACTTTCTATTTGGTAGACTGAAATTGGAAATTCTGGAAATCCAAAGGCATATGGAGTTAGCTCATATAGTTGGAAATAAATTACCAAAATCTTATCAGCAATATAGTAGTCCTGATCAGTTTTAATTACATCAAAGGGTTTTAACAGTGGAATATTTCGAGTTTCGATTTGTTCTTTAATAAGGTCAGAGATGATTCCCAAGTAATAAATACTAGGGTTGAATAGTTCGGATAAGGTGTAAATTTTCCCTGTTTGAAGATCTGCGGTAATTGATTTAATAATTGTCATTCCGTGGGCGGCATGGGGAGGATAAGCATAATTTATAAGAGATAGGCTCAAGACTCCTCTTTCATTGGTTTTGATTTCATAAGAACCGTTTACTTTCATCCCTGGAGATTGGTAATATCCTTGTTCATTAATTAATTTGTAAACCAGATTTAAGATAGTTCTGTTTATCTTTTCTTTGCCTAATCCTCTTA
>DUMD01000031.1 GCA_012840065.1 Clostridia bacterium | reverse complement strand
TGTTGGGTTTAAAGAAAGTAAACAAAACATCGACCTCCATTCTTAAAACTGATCCTAAAGTTAGCTTGTTCCGTACTGAATCTCAGATTGGAGTATTACATAGTTTTTCCACCTCCTAATTGTTTACATAACCTCATTTTAATTAGACGATAATTTTGAGGATTTGGATGCTTCTTTATTCCTGAAATGGTAAATTTACTTAAATTTATTTTAGTTATGATTGGTGGAGAAATAAATTGCTGGTTGAGAAAAAACAATTTACAATATTTTACTTCTATAGAAGGTATTTCCTATTGCTCTGGCGAAATGTTTTTTACAGAATATTCCAGGAGGGAGAAGGATGAAAGATATTAAATCTAAACTGATTTCTGCAGAACAAGCTAGCAAGTTAATTAAAAACAATTCCAGACTAGGAATTTTGACCGTGGGCCCCCGTTCTTATCCTGCGGAATTGTGCAAAGCTTTGGAAAGACGCTTTGTCAGTGAGGGCCGGCCCAAGGGTATTGAGGTTATTTTTAATTTAAGTTATGGAGAAGAAAAAGGAGAAGGAATAGATAGGTTCGGTCATCAGGGAATGGTGAAAAGGTTTATCGGTTCTGATTATTCTTTTTCACCCAGGATAAGTAGACTAATTAGTAAAAATTCTGTCCAGGCCTATTGTTTTCCTTCTTCTGTAATTAGCGAGATGTTTAGTGCCGGAGCCCATAATAAACCAGGGGTTATTAGTAAACTGGGAATTGGAAGTTTTGTGGATCCCAGATTGCAGGGGGGTAGGCTTAACCCTTGTTCCGAGGAGGGACTGGTTGAACATTTGGTTTTTCGGGAAGAAGAATGGTTGTTTTTTAAAAACCATCCTTTAGATGCTGTTATTCTCAAGGCTGAAGCTATGGACGAGGAAGGCAATTTATTGTTTTATTCTCCTGCGGCTAAAAGCGAGGCTGCTAATTTGGCCAGTGCTGCCAGGAAAAACGGTGGCCTGGTAATTGCGGAAGTGAAAAGAATAGTTGAACGGGTAAGATGGGAAATGTCCTTACCTGCCTTTCTCTTTGACTACTACGTATTAGCCAAAGATGAGTCTAAGCGACGGGATAAGATTAAAAGCTCGCAGCTTTTGAATCTTTCCCAGGAATGGGAAATTATTGCCGGTAGGGTTACTAAGGAGATAGAAGAAGAAAATAAAGTTTTTTTAAGTAAAAGATTAAGAGCGATGTTGCCTAAAATAGCTTCCAGCGGTAAGAAATTTAAGATTATTGCTGATTGGTTTGATCCTTGGGAAGCAGAAGGGGAGCTGGGGGAAGAAGAAAGAAATATTGTTTTTCTTGATTATTTGCCTCATTTTTGTGATACCGGCTTGCTCGATTTAGCCATAGTCCCCTTTAATCAAATTGACGGTAGCGGTAATGTTAACAGCAGTAAGAAAGGGCATAAAATTATTGGCTGCAACCACTTGCTAGAAGTTTGTCAGAATAGCAAAAAGGTGATTTTTTGCGGTACTTTCACTCCCAATGGTTATAGTTTAAATTTGCAGGAGGGAGAACTCCGCATTATTAAGGATGGAAGGCTTACCAGTTTTGTTCCTCAGGTGGAACAAATCACTTTTAGCAGCGAACAAGCTTTTAAATACGGGCAGGAGGTTATGTATATAACAGAAAGGGCTGTGTTTAGTTTGCACGATGAATCTCTGGTTTTGTTGGAAATTGCTCCGGGGGTAAATCTTTGGCAGGATGTAATTCAAAAAATGGAATGCGAAGTAATTATCTCACCCCAATTAAAGCTGATGGATTTCAGCCTTTTTGTCAAGAAGAAAGATTTGGGACAGCTTTCCCAAATAGGATAAAAATAGATTTGCTAAGGATAAAAGGATTGTTAATTCCAATACGTTTGGAATATTTGGAAAAAGTGATGAAAAAAATCATCATTAGATGCTATAACGCATCACTCATTAATGAGGAAATAGCTAAAAAAGTGAGCATTATTTCAAAATAATTGATGCTTAAGTGCATCAAAAGGAGTAATGACGAAAAATGTAGAAAAAAGGGACAAGTGGAAATTATATACATTTTAGGTGGGGTTTTTTTCCTTTAAAAAACCCATGGATCTGGGCCTAAAAATTTGGCATTATTCTTGCATTATATTTAATTATGAAAGCAAGGCACAAGGTTCCTAATAATTAGTTTTACCTTATAATGGCTACTAAACATTTTAGTATATCCAGCTAGTAAATTTCTATGGCTGATATTTCTAATGTGTTAGGTAGTCATTATTTTTTGGTTTTCCTGTTCTACACCAAAAAACAAGACTAGAGGGAGGTGGCAGAAGAGGATTATCTGAGCTTTGTCCTGTTAAGAAGGAAGAAGAGAGTAAAAGGAGGAGTTTTAAATGGCATTAAAAACAAGAGAACAATATTATGCTGATTTACGGGCAATGCGCCCCAATGTTTACAAAAGCGGTAAATTAATTGAAGACATTGTAACTGATCCTTTGCTTAAAAGTGTAGTAGAAAACCAAGCTCGCGCTTATGATTATTCAAACGATCCTGAATTTGCACCAATCATGACTACTAAATCCTATTTAACTGGCAATACCATTCATCGTTGGAATTCTTTAGTTCAATCTGCTGAAGATTTAATGGCTAACTCCAATTTAAAACGCTTTATGTATAGAAAAACCGGTACTTGTACTCCTGGTGCTTGTGTAGGCTGGAACGCACTGAATACTATGTGGGGTACTACCTATGATATGGATAAAGAACTTGGTACCAACTACCATGAAAGACTTAAAAAATGGGCTATCTATGCTGAAGAAAACGGTCTGATGGTAGCTGGCTGCTTGACTGACGCTAAAGGGGACAGAAGCTTAAGCGCTGGCAAACAACCAGATCCTGATTCCAACGTTCATGTTAAAGAAGTTCGTCCCGACGGTATTATCGTTAGCGGTGTAAAATGCATGATCGCTGGTGCAGCAGCTTGCCACGAAATTTTTGTACTTCCTGGTACTGGTTATAAAGAAGCTGACGCTGATTATGCAGTATCCTTCGTAATTCCAAGAGATACTGAAGGTGTTACCATCGTTCAATGCGGTGTTAACAACGACGGCAGAGAAGGTTGGGACACCATGGAAACTACTATGCAATCTTCCTACATCTTCTTTGAAGACGTATTTGTACCAAACGACAGAGTTTTCATGTGCCGTGAATACAAATACTCCGGCGTAGCTATTACCCGGTTTACAGCTAACTACCGTGCTCCTATCGGTGCTTGCGTAGCTGGTCAAGGCGACGTTATGATCGGTGCTGCTATGTTGATGGCTCGGGCTAACGGTCTTTCCATCAAACCTTTCCAAGATAAACTTGTTGACATGGCTCTGAAAAATGAACTTACCTACGGTCTAGGCCTGGGTGCTATGCTGGCAGGTTCTAAACATGAATCCGGTATTTGGTATGCAGACAGCAAACTTGCTCATGCTAACAAATACTATGTAGCAACCGTTCCTTATGAAACTAAGAGAATTTGCCAAGACATCGGCGGCGGTATCGTAGAAACCGGTTGCCTCCCGAATTACAAAGACTGCACAGATCCTGTAATTGGTCCTAAGATTATGAAAGCTTTGAAAGCTAGCGTTAACTACTCTGCAGAGACAAGAGCTCGTGCAGCTCGCTTAACTGAATGGTTAACTCTTGGTGCTGGTGTTCCTGGTTGCATGCATGGTGGCGGTTCACCAGACGGTGCTCGGATGGTTGTTAGAGCATTTACTCCGTTCGAAGAAT
>DUMD01000030.1 GCA_012840065.1 Clostridia bacterium | reverse complement strand
TAGGTTGATAACCCCGCAGGCCTCCCGATATATCCAAAAGGTCAATTCCTGCCTCTGCCAGTCTGGGAGCAGCATAAAGGGCATCATCTAAAGTTAATCCCCCTTTTAATAAATCGTCAGCCCCTAAACGATAAAGAAGAGGATAGTCCTTCCCAACTGCAGCCCGAACTTTCTCCACTACCATAAGAGGAAATTTAAGTCTATTTTCTCTGCTCCCTCCATAGCTGTCCTTGCGTTGGTTCGTAAGAGGAGAATAAAACTGGTTAAGAAGATAACCATGGGCACCGTGGATTTCAACAAAATCAAAACCGGCCTTCTTAGCCCGGAGAGCAGCTCGAACATAAAATTCAGCCAAATCCTCCAGTTCCTCTTCCCTTAATTCCCTGGGAACCTCTTTACCCCAAGGGTGCTTAATTGCAGAAGGAGCAAGGGGCTGGCAGCCAATAATTGTTTCAGTGGTAGTAGCTCCCGCATGGTTTAGTTGAATCCCAATTCTTACATTATAGGTCTGAACCTGTTCAACCAAGCTTTTCAAGCCAGGAATAAGCCGATCATTATCTATACCCAATTGTTTAGGATTAGATTTCCCCGAAGGAGCGACATAACTGTGTTCAACCACAATCATGGCCACTCCGCCTTTGGCCCTCTCCACATAATGTTTAATTAGCTCTTCTGTTACCCCGCCCTGACCGTCAGCCAAGTTGTTAGCCAGGGGAGGCATTACAATTCTATTCTTTAAACTTATTCCTTTAAACTCAAATTCAGTAAACAGTGCTTTCATTCTCAACCTCCTTGACAGCAATTTTTAAACTTCAATCTCATTCTCCCCTATTTTTTAATACTAAGGCCATTAATTGCTACTCCAATACCCCCTTGATTCCTACCTAACCTGGATTTTTGCTCACTAAACTTGCCTGCTACGATTTTTTCCACTTCTTCCCCAGTTAACGTTTCCTTAGCCATCAAAGCCTCGGCAATAAGAAGGAGCCTATTATAGTTTTGTTTTAGGATATCCTTTATTTCCTTATAACATTCATCAATAATTTCTTTGATATCCCTGGAAACCACTTCCGGAATTTGCTGATAAATAGAATTGTTATTCCAAGTTATATTTTTTAATCTAGGACCCATTCCAAACTGGCAAACCATTTTTTTAGCCAACTCATTAGCCTGTTCTAAATCATTTTGGGCCCCTGTACTAATTTCATTGTAAACCAACTCCTCAGCCACCCTCCCGGCCAACATAATCTTTATTTTATCCCTAGCTTCACTTTCTGTTAGAATGTAAGTATCCTCCTTAGGCAGCTGGCTAACATAACCTAAAGCTCCTCCTCGGGAAATAATGCTTACCTTGGCAACAGGATTTTCATCTGAAAGTAGGAAAGCTGCTAAAGCATGGCCGGCCTCATGGTGGGCTACAATTCGTTTTTCCCGATTACTAATAGTGGTTTTCCGGGATATCCCTCCCATAATCCGTTCTAAAGCTTCCTCAATATCACTTTTTTCAATCACCTTTTTCCCTCGGCGAATAGCATGAAAACCAGCTTCATTTAATAAATTAGCTAAATCGGCACCTGAAAAACCAAAGGTTTGAGCGGCTATAAGAGGTAGTCCTTCTAAGGCATCAGGGGATAATTTTTTATTGCGGCTGTGAAGTTGCAGGATTTTTATGCGGGCATTTAAATCAGGCTTATTAATAACAATATGGCGATCAAACCGACCGGGACGAAGCAAGGCCTCATCTAAAACATCTATTCTATTAGTAGCTGCAATAACAACTATACCGTCATTTTTTTCAAATCCATCCATTTCGGTCAAAAGCTGATTTAAGGTCTGCTCATAACTGTTATTTACCGTTTGATAACGTTTATAGCCAATAGTATCTATTTCATCAATAAAAATAATAGCCGGTCGACTAGCTTTAGCCTTATTAAACAAATTTCTAATCCGGGATGCACCTACCCCCACATATCTTTCATCAAATTCACTTCCGGAAGCGAAGATAAAATTAGCACCGGCTTCATTAGCGATGGCTCTGGCAATTAAGGTTTTGCCTACCCCCGGTGGTCCAGCTAAAAGTATTCCTTTAGGAGTTTTAACCCCCATGTCATTATAGATTTTAGGATTTTTTATATAATCAACTATTTCTTTTATTTCCACCATTACCTCTTCAATTCCGGCTATATCTTCAAAGGTTACATTGGATGAAGGTTCCTTCTTATGTTCATAATGATTGGCAGTTCGTTGTTCCTTCTGGCCATAATTGTTGTAACCATGGGAGTAGGATCTAGTACCATAAGCTTCCCCTCCCGAATAATTATAATCTTTTTTTAATCGGCCAATTATAAATAAGATTACAAAAGCAAAAAGAATAATATTGGCAAATATACTAAAACCAGACCACCAACTTTTTATTATTTTTACGTTAATTCCAAGATTTGCAGCCTCCTCTATCACTTGCTCATAATCAGGAACAGTACAATTAAAAAGTCTTCCGTCGGTAAATTTACCATTAACTTGGCCATCTGTATAAACATTAATCTCACTAATTTTTTTGTTGCGTAAATTTTCTTGAAAACTTGTATAATCAAGTTGGATATAGGTATTATAGGGTTGAGGAGTTCCTTGATTTTCGGCACCAACGAATTGAATTTCTCCTACATCTCCCATAGAAATTTGGTTATTATCACTACTGCCATAGGCATGGGCAGACAAGATCACTAGACACAAGATAAAAAAAACGGATAACAAACATATCCCTCTATACTTCCCGAAAGTTTTCATCGCAAATCACCCCTTATCGGTCCTCTTTATATTAATATAATTCAACAAAAAATACCTTTTCCCTTTCCTAAATATACCATATTTTGAGTATAAGACTATTCTATCCCATTTTTACCCTTTTAAATTCAGTCCTTTTTTATATGCTTTATTCCTGCAAGCAGGGAAGTATGAGTGAAAAAGATAAAAAAGTACATGAAGCCAAGTTTAACTGGCTTCATGTACTTTAGATAAGAAATAGTCTTTCTTATCTTTCTTTCGTTGAGCAATTAAATCAATAAAGGCTTCCAGTCTGGTTTGGAGACCGGTATCACTGCTGTGTTCATCCACCGCTAAACTCATTATAGGAATTTGATAATCCTCTGCAACCCGGGGCAAGATGCTTTCAGCAACGATCTCCGGCATGCAGGTCATAGGAAGAATCTGAATAATTCCATCAAACCCTTCCCGGGAATACCTAACTGCATTAGCAATGGTATCCAGACCATGTCCACCTACCATATTCTTTAAATATCCCTTAGCATCTCGTAACATTTTTCTTCTCTTTTTCTTTTTTTCCCAGGGGATAAAATTTTCTTTTAGCCAGCGGGATGAATAAATTGACCGTTCCACCTGCACGCCCTTTTCCCCCAATTTCAAATCTGTTTGATAATTAACATAGGGCTCTATTAAAGTATAAATATCACCTATAAGAGCGATTTTTATTTCGGGTTCAAAAGGAAGCACAGCTGCCTTCATTTCTCCTTCTACTTCTTTGACTATAGTCCTAAGGGAGGCTAGGTCATAAGCCTTATCTATTTTCTCCAGCCCTCGCTGGTAAATACCAGTTATTATTCCCGGCCTGGACTGTCTTGCCCGATAAAAATGACTAAAACTTTCGATGGTGTCAGCTGCAACTGTTTTTCCCCAGGCCAGGCGGGAAGCATAAATCAGCTGTTTCCATGAAACAGGAGAGAAAGTTTCCTGAAGCTGGCGGAGAGTTTGCCGCCAATCCAGGGGTTCTAAAATAATCATTTTAAAATCGTAGCCTAAATCCCGTAAAATTTTTTCCTGTAGATTGCCAAAATAACCAAAACGGCAGGGACCACATCCCCCCAGCATGATAAGGCAATCTGCCCCCTTTTCTAAAGCCTGAATATAATTTCCCAAAACTGTTTTAAAGGGCAAACAAGAACACTCCGGAGAATATTTAGCACCAAGCTCCACTGTTAAGCGATTAACAGGTGGTAAATCAATGGTCAGAATACCTAAAGCCTTAAATAGTCCTCTTATTCCGATATGGGCATTACCCATGTGGGGAAATCCAACATACAAAAAAACCATCTCCTTCAAACTGATTTTAATTTCAGTTTGTTCCAAGATGGTTTTTTTATACACTTAGACTGCCACATTTTCCCATTTGCCGCAGCGGCCGCCCCAGCGGGCAATTACCTTATCATCTTCAAAAATTTGAACAACTTCACATAAATTAGGACAGCCTCCACATTCAAAGCTTTTAGCCTGATAATGAGCATCACTTATATTGAAACCTTTAAAATTGGTTTTTCCAACCTTAGCTACCTCTTTTTTAGCGATTAAAGCAGCTCCCACCGCCCCCATAACTTCAAAATGAGGAGGAACTATCACTTCCATACCCAAGGCCTTTTCAAAAGCTGCTTTCATTCCCAAATTTGCAGCCACACCACCTTGGAAGGCAATAGGAGGAAGAATTTCTTTGCCTTTACCAACATTATTCAGATAATTTCTCACTAAGGCCTCGCACAATCCAGCAATAATATCTTCCAAAGCATGCCCCAGCTGCTGTTTGTGAATCATATCCGACTCAGCAAAAACCGAACATCTACCAGCTATTCTCACCGGATTAGTTGATTTTAGAGCTAGTTTACCAAATTCTTGAATAGGAATTTGCAATCTTACAGCCTGGTGATCTAAAAAAGAACCGGTACCTGCCGCACAAACAGTATTCATCGCAAAATCAGTAACAATCCCATTCCTTAACAAAATAATTTTAGAGTCTTGTCCCCCGATTTCTAAAATAGTTTGAACCCCAGGCACCATGTGGCTAGTCGCTACGGCATGAGCTGTTATCTCATTTTTAATAATATCTGCTCCAACCAAAACACCGGCCAATTGTCTTCCGCTTCCGGTAGTTCCCACACCAGCTATCTCCATCCTTTCAGGAAGAGTCTTTGCTAAAGTCCTCATCCCCTCCTGAATAACCTTAATCGGTTGGCCTGCAGTCTGGAGATAAAGGCTGGCAATAACCTCCTCTTGTTCATCTATTACAACTAAATTAGTACTGACAGAACCAACGTCTATTCCTAAAAATCCTTTCATGCCGTTTCCTCCCTCAAGCTATCTCTTTTCGCCTTTAATAAATCTATAAATGCTTCTAATCTAGTTTGCAAACCTGCTTTCCCTGTTTGTTCATCTAAAAATACTGTCATCACCGGAATATCTAGATCTTTACTAACTTTGGGCAGAATTCCTTTGGCTACTATTTCCGGAATACAAGAGAAGGGTGCCAATTGCACCACCCCATCATAGCCTTCCTTAGCATAGAGAACCGTTTGCCCTACGCTGATAATTCCATGTCCCCCGATCATTTGATTAAGATAGGGCCTAGCTGCCCGTTTTATATGTTCTTCCCCTTTAAAGAAGGTATTATCCTTGGTCCAATCTGTAATATAAATATTTCTCCTGGTCAGAACTCCCATTTCTCCCAGGGTAACTTGAATATCAAAATTAGCAAAGGGCTCAATCACCACATAAATTTCACCGATCAAGCCAATTTTTAAAGGATTTCTGGTTGGATCCACTTCTACATTTTTTAAAATTTTAACACTTTCTCTTTTCGCTTCAGCAATTTGCTTTTTAGTATCAGCCTGTTTCATCAGCTCCAGGCACTGCTTAAAAGCTTTCGTAGTATCACCCTTATTAATCTCATATGGTCTTATCTCATGGGACAAGCGTTCTATTTCATCTAAGGCCCTTAAATGAACCCAACCGGTGGTTAAAGCTTCAAAAATTTTCCCCCAGGAGTTTTCCTTGGCATTAACTAACTCTTTTCCGGCAGCCATGCATTTTTTAAACTCCCGATGGGGAGGCTCAAAAATAATGAATTTAACGTCATAGCCCAAATCCCGAATTATTTTCTCGTGCATAACGCCGTAATAACCCGCCCGGCAGGGACCAACCCCTCCATAGCTAACAATTGTATCTGCACCTCGCTCAATGGCTTCCAAATAGCTCCCCAAAAGAATTTTAAAAGGTAAACAAGCAAATTCAGGCGAATAGGTTACGCCCAAACTTAAAGTTCGCTTGCTGGGCTTAGGCGGGACAATTGCTTCATGTCCCAATTTTTCCATTATCTTTTGAAAAGCAATATAAGACGTTCCCATAATTGGAAAAGCTATTTTCATCATTGCTCCCTCCGTAGCTTAATCATATCAACAAAAGCTTCCAGCCTAGTTTGCACTCCAGCCTCCCCTGTATGCTCATCAACAGATATGGAAATAAATGGAACATGACCCCTGGCCTTGGCTTCTAATTCAATCAATTTGTCAACCATAGCATCGGGTCCACAGCCAAAGGCAGTAACATGAATAATTCCGTCTACCTTTTCTTCATCTAAATAATAAAGAGCTGCTCTAATAACCTGATTACTAAAGGTCCAAAATAAATCCTTCGGAAGTTTCTGGGCCTGAGCAGCCAGCCTCTTAGAAGATACCATATCAGCCGTTAGAGGGGTGACCCCCATCTTCCTCAGCTGATTAATTATATCAACACTGAGAAAACGATCATGAACAGCATAGGGATAACCTAAGACTGCAAACTTCAAAGAATAATCCACCGGCTTAGAAAGTTCTTTCCCCTCATATAGATAAGCTAAAGCTTCTTGAACAGTGACTCTTTGAGCCAATAATTTTTCATATTCATACTGAGCATGCAAAGCATTTTGGAAGGCCTTTTTTATTGCCCAATAACTATGCTTCAGTTGCTTGCCAATTTCATAAAATCCTTTAAATCCCTGCTTTTTACCTTTTTTGAAATCAAATCTCATATCCAGCAGAGGAGGCAAGTCTGTATCTAAAGCCGCAATCATATCAGGTAATCCCAAAAACTTAGGACAAAAGGTTACAGTCCTTTCCGTATTCATACTTATTAAACGGGGCAAAAAAATATAATCTACTTTTCCCTGTAAAGAGCTTACATGTCCATGAAATAATTTGATTGGAATGCAAGCATCATTGACAGCTTCTTTAACGCCCAGATCTAAAATCTCTTTATTCGTCTCCGGAGATAAAACTATTTCGCAGCCTAATTCTTCGAAAAAAGTTTTCCACATTGGATAATAAGCATAATAAGCTAACGCCCGGGGAATCCCAATTTTTGTTTTCACTATGATTCCTCCCAAACTAGACCATAATAATAAAAAAATGACCCACCTAAATTTAATCTAGGGTCACTCATTTTTCTCAAACACTAGGTGGTTTTAACGCCAATAATATTCACTCACAACTCTTATCATACTAAATAATTAACCGGTTACTATTTTACATAATATATGCTTCTCTTTTCATTTTATAAAATCCTTCTTTAAAATAATAAGTCTAAACTAACACTACATAACTATATTACACTTCAATCTCTTTTTAGTCCAGTATTTTCACCTTTATAAATAAATAATTGTATAAGATCCAGCATTAAGTTTAAAACTATGAAAAAGGAGGTGTTAATTTGGCAAATATTAAATGCTCAGTTGAAGAATGCGCTTACTGGAACGACATGGTTTGTACCGCCAACGCTATTGAAGTGCGCTCAAGTGGAGACAGGCAGGTAAAAACTTCAGACGGAACCTGTTGTGAAACTTTCGTACCTAACAATCAAAAATAGTTAGCTCCAAAATTAGCTTTAATTTAACCTCATTTTTAATTTAGCTAACGTAAAGTATAATAACTAAATTTATTCTTCACTAGCAAAGAAAATATTTTTCATTCCCAAGCAATGACTTTTAGGGTCGGTTATTTCTATCTTCTGATGGTCTTGGCAAACTGATCATCAAACTCAAAAAAAAGAAAAAGTCTCCCTCTCAGCTTTTTTGAAAACCGACCCTTTTCCCCTTTTAATCTATTAGAAAAGTATAAGAAAAATTAAAAGTGGCTGGTTAATAACCAGCCATTCTTTACTCCAAAATATAAACCATCACTTTTCCCCAGTGATTATATGCATTCATTTCTGCTAGAGTATCATAACATAAATCAATTCTATTGCCTTTAATTGCCGAACCGGTATCTGCAGCCAAGGCATAGCCATAACCTTCAACATAGAGTCTTGTTCCTAGAGGTATAACCTTGGGATCCACTGCAACTATGCCTTTTTGTGCCCTCATCCCGGTACAGGTAAGTCCTCCCCATTTTTTCAAAGCCGGTTCCTCTGGGGAATAAGCGGTAGCAGTCATCACTAATGCCTTACTATAACGAATATTTTCACCGCCCCGGGACATTTGTCCTGTTCCTCCCCGATTAGCGACCCGGCTTGGATGTTCGGCCAAGGTTTTCCAGGTTTCTTTTCCTACAATTCCATCTACCTTCAAACCACAACTAATCTGGAATTGGATCACCTGGAACTCCGTCTTACGGCCGAAAATACCGTCCACAACCCCCACATCGTAACCCAATTCAT
>DUMD01000029.1 GCA_012840065.1 Clostridia bacterium | reverse complement strand
GAACTTCTTTATTGATGTCAGAACCATAGATGCGGAGTTCACGGTCGGGCTTAATGAGGTCTTGGGCTTCCTCCCGGGCAGCTTGCCAGAGTTTTTGGGGCAAATTGGGCCAGTTTTCCGCAGCAAATTGGCGATAGAGGCCGGGAGCTATATTTAACCCGATCAGGGCCGCTTCAATGGGAATTGTGCCTGAGCCGCATAGTGGATCAATTAAAACCCGGTCATCAAACCAGTGGGCTAGATAAATCATGGCGGCGGCCAGGGTTTCCTTTAAGGGGGCCTTGGCGGAAAGTTTCCTATAGCCCCGCTTATGCAGGCCGGCACCGCTGGTATCGATGGTCAGGGTGGCAATGTCCTTTAAAAGAGCTACTTCTATGGTATACCTGGGACCGGTTTCCGGGAACCATTGGTTGCCGTACTTAGTTTTCATCTTTTCCACCACTGCTTTTTTTACAATGGCTTGGCAGTCAGGAACGCTGTAAAGTTGAGATTTTATGGATTTTCCTTCCACCGGAAAATTGGCATCTGCAGGGATCCAATCAGGCCAGGGAAGGGCTTTTGTTTGCTGGAATAACTCTTCAAAACTGGTAGCTTTAAACTCCCCGATTTTTACCAAGACCCGGTCGGCCGATCTGAGCCAAAGATTTGTCCGGCAAATAGCTGATTCATCTCCGCTAAAGGTCACCTTACCGTTTTCTACTTTTAAATCCGTATAGCCTAAATTTCGCAATTCTTGGGCAACTACTGCTTCTAAACCGAAGGCAGCGGTAGCTATTAATTCAATTTTTGCCATGTTTTCTTTCCCCTTTATCAATTTTGTGATTGCTAGTATAATTTTTTCTCTTTATCAGGGATATATACCTTCTTTAGTAGGGTAAAAGATAGGTGTTAATTAATTTAGAATCAGGATGTAACTTTTAAGGGGGATTAGTCACTATACTTAAGGAAGTGAAGAAAGGTGGTGGGTGCATGCTGAATATTGAAGAAATTTATAAGGAATTAAGTCCTCCTATTTTTCGCTACCTTTATCGCCTGACAGGCAGCAGTCAGGAGGCGGAGGAATTGACTCAAGAGACTTTCTACCGAATGTTGAAATCAATTTATCGTTTTCGTCAGGATGCAAGCCTAACCACCTGGTTATATAAAATAGCCTTTAATACTTATCAGGAGTGGAAAAGAAAAAAGGGAATTTATTGTTTTAGGTATGGTTTTGACCTATCTGATTTCAGAGGAGAACAGACAGAAGACCCTGTTTTGCAGTTAGAAAAAAAGGAAAACGTATCTTTAATCAAAGAGGCTCTGTTCATGCTTTCTGAAATGCAGAGGGTTACTTTGATTTTACGGGACTTAGAAGGATTATCTTACCAACAAATCTCTGAAATAACCGGAAAATCATTGGCCTGGGTTAAAGTTACTCTATTTCGGGCTCGTGCTAATTTTCGAGAAATTTATAGTAGATTGGGGGAAGGATAATGGAGAAATTGCCCTGTTATATTATTCTAGACCTGCTCCCCTTATATCTTGAAGGGGAAGTTTCGCCGGAAACAAAGGGAAAAATTGAAGAACACCTTGCCGACTGTTCTAAATGTAGGGAATGTTGGCAAAAAGGCACATTTTCTCTCGACTTTGACCAGATAGAAGAGGAACAGGAAGTTATTTCACAAGCTTATAATGTTAAAAGGTTAATCTCAAAAGTGAAAAGATTTTTTCTTGTTTGTTTGATTAGCTTTATCGGTCTGGCTGTTCTTGTTGGTTTAATCAGCTATCCCCTGGGCATAAAGGTGGGGCGGCAGAAAGTTATTACGAAAGTGGATAGTGAAAATAAACTGCAGGAGTATTTTTATAAAAAAATTCCTGGTTTAAAAAGGGCTGAACAATTGGGTCTGGTTAAAGAAAATGGGCTGGAGATGGATTTAGGAGAGGGTATGGACTTAAGAATTGAAAGGATCTGGTATAACGAAGATTATATTTATCTTTTTTATTCCATACCTTTTGCTAAGGATAAACAGCAATATTTGATCGGGGATTTATTATGGAAGGAAGGAAACTTCCCCTTGAGAACTTCTGGTTTTAGTGATCGGTTTAGTCCCGGGGAAGGGGCAGTTTGGCAGGATCGGTTTTATAGCGTTTTAACCTTTACTCCTTTCCAAGAGGAGATTGACGGGAACTGGATTAAGGTGGAAAGGATAGGTGAAATATCATTTAAAGGAAGGGTTGTTAGGGGAGATGAACAATATGAGGTTAAAAATATAGTTATACCTATAAACCTAGATTTGAGCAAAGATGTTGTCTATTCTGTCAAGATTAATCAGAAATTGGAGCTTGATAATTTGTCCATCCTGTGGGAGAAAATTGAAATTCGGTCTGCGAAGAATCTTGTTTATTTTCAGGTGGAGCAGCCTGCTGGGCAAAGGTTAGTCGAACTTAATGCTTACCTCTTGACTGATCAGGGAGAAAAAAGTTATCTTAAACTTCTTGCTAATGAATCGGATTTAAAATCCTTTAAAGCGGAATTTTCAGCCTTTAATGAAATTCCGGGCAGGATGAGTCTTGTGGTTGAAGGGATAGTTCTGGCTGGGAAGGATGTTTTAAGTTTTGAGCTGGATCCGGATTCTGTCCGGAGTAAATGGGATGGAGAAAATATGGTTAGCTTACAGACCGATAAATATTTAACCACAATCCATAATTCCAAAATTTATTTGGAAGAATTGATTTACGATGAGAGAGGGTTGGCTTTTCAGCTTAGATATGACCAAATTGCCGAAAATAAACCATTTGAACGGCTGGTAGCTAACAATCCGCCTAATATTAACCTGAGGGATAAAGAAAACAATTCTCTTTTGCCTAATTTAGTTGAGGCTAGAAATGAGAAGGGGGAGGAAGCTGAATATGGGCAGCGGGGTTCCGGTCCGGAACAAAGGATAATGCTGTTTTTGAATAAGGAATTCGTTGATAGTTCCAAACTTATTAAAGTTAAAATTAAAAATTTGACCTATGAACTGATTGGGGATTGGCAGTTTAAGATTGGCATGTAAATATGGAAAGGGAGAATAAAAACTAATCTGTTTTATTCTCCCCTTCTTTTTTGGGCTCATTCTTTTTAAATTTATCAATAATTTCTGGGATTAGGTCGAGGAATTTTTCCAGATTACCTGATTGTTTGATTGGAATTAGAAAAGGAGTATCGTCCTTAATAGCTACCATAGCATCAACACTTATTTTCACTCCTCCACCTAGGCCCATACTGTTAGATCCTTTTAAATTTTCATTGCCACTGCTGCCAATTCCAAAGGTTACTGAAATAATTGGCACCAGGGTCAGTTTTCCTAGCTCTAAAGGTTGTCCAATAACCGTATCTGTTTTAAAAAAATTTTTCAGGCTATTTAGCATAATTTCAATTTCTCTGGCTGCACTCATTTTTCTCCCTCCTGCTAACCAAACACCTAGATAGAGGGTGATCGGTATTAAATATTATTCCCAATATTTTGGAGCAAATACCATAATTTGTTACTGATTTATATTTTTTCTTCCTGGTATAAGAATTTAGGAAAAAAATAGTGGAAAAGTTCAAGAATATTTCCGGCCTTCTATTTCAAACTAGATAGTTAATATAGAAACTATATTAGAAAGATGATTGCTTTGGATAATAGGAGGGAATAACCATTATTATTTTTCAAAAACTATGGAGGCATTTTTTAAAAAGAAAAGCGATTTTATTTATTCTAGCCTTATTTCCTCTGGCTTTATCCATCATTAACGGTTGGTTAGGCTGGGATTTAGACATTTTGGGTAATCTTGTTTCTGAATTTATTGGGATCGGGGTTACTGTATTCCTAGTTGACTTCTTTGTTGACCAGGATAGACAAAAAGAAAGGAAACAATTGGCTGATGCTTCCTATGTGGTTCTACGGCGGATAATTAAACGATTACAAAAAAATTTAAGAATAGCCTTGGACATGGATTCCATAGATTGTTTAACCCATAAAGCAAAGATTGTCCAGAAATTGGAAGAAGAGAATATTTTAGACCAACAAAAAATTGTTTATCGAGTTCCCGGGAAGAAGGAAATCAGTAGATTAGAAAATGGTATATTTCTGCTTGATGCACTTGACGGGGCTAAAAAAGAGCTGCAATTAACCATGACAACTTTTCACTTTTTCTGGTCTCCCGAATTATTTACAGAAACTGTTACCCTAGATAATCTCTTAGATCACGAAATATTTGAGAAATACTGGCATGCTGTGGTTGAATCTAAAGAATTGGCTCCTATTATTCACCGGATGGGACATAGTTGTTCAAAAATATTGGAGTTAATTAATAATGACTGAGAGTGAGTTAGAAAGTAGAAATTGTTTTAGATAGGTTAGTTCCCTTTGAACTAACCTGCTTTCTGTTATTGATTACTTTTAAGGTTTGGGTTATTATTTTTTAAAAGATGTCCTTCTCTAGGTCTTAAGGGGGGAGACTTGTGCATATAAAAGGAATAGGGATTGATATTGTAGAAATAGGCAGGATAAAAAAAATATATAACCTTTATCCGCAAAAATTCAGGACAAGGATTTTTACCCAAGAGGAACTTAGTTATTGCGATAGAAAATCTAATCCTTTTCCCCACCTTGCCGTTCGTTTTGCTGCCAAAGAGGCTGTAGCTAAAGCCTTAGGTAGTGGGATAAGAGGAATATCCTGGAAAGAAATTGAAGTTAAAAAAGGAGAAAAGGGAGAAGTAAACATAAATTTAGGTGAAAATGCCCGGCGGTTGGCTGAAAATCTAGGGATTAACAAGATAATGTTATCTTTATCCCATAGTAGGGAATATGCAGTAGCTCAAGCTATTGCTTTAAACGGGGGAGATAAAGATTAAATTGGGGTGAAATTATGCTAATTGTTAGTGCGGAGGAAATGAGAAGTTTAGATAATAGAACTATTAAGGAGATAGGTATTCCGGGAATTGTCCTTATGGAAAATGCAGGAAGAGCTGTAGCCGAAAAAGCGAGGGAGATATTAGGTTCAGTATATATGAAAAGGATTTGTGTTTTTGCCGGTAAAGGGAATAACGGAGGAGATGCCTTTGTTTGTGCCCGCTACCTTCATAACTGGGGAGCAAAGGTAAAAATATATGTTTTAGAAAGTCTGGATAATTTTCGGGGCGATGCTAAAATAAACGCAGACATTGCTTTAAAAATGGGAATTCCCATTGGCTTATTAAGCGATCGCAGGGAAGTAAAAAAGCTTCCTTACAGTCTTCCCTTTGCCGATTTATTGATAGACGGTCTTTTAGGGACCGGTGCTTCCAGACCTGTAGAGGGTTTGCTGGCTGATACTATAAAAATGATTAATAATGCAGAAAAAACCGTATTAGCTATAGACCTGCCCTCCGGAATCCATGCGGATACCGGGCAGGTTTTAGGTGATGCGGTAAAAGCAGCTTATACCGTAACTTTTGCTTTGCCTAAGCGGGGTTTAGTGGTTTATCCAGGAAAAGATTATGTTGGCCGGCTATCTGTGGCGGATATTTCTATTCCCATAGAAAAGCTTAACCAAGAGATTAAAGTAAAGCTACTTACTCAGCAAGAAGTGGGCGAGATGCTTCCTAAGCGGACTGCTGACAGCTATAAAGGTGATTATGGAAAAGCTTTTATTTTAGCTGGTTCTCCCGGGATGACCGGGGCAGCTTATTTAACTTCCCAGGCCTGTTTGACTGCAGGAGCCGGTTTAGTAACTTTAGGCCTGAGTAAAAGCTTAAATCCAATTATGGAAGTTAAAACAAATGAGGTAATGACAAAGCCGCTGCCTGAAACCGAGGAAGGATTATTAAGTAAGTCTTGCCTGCCAATTTTAGAGGAGGAGCTTAAAGACTTAGATGTTTTAGCAGTTGGACCTGGCCTTGGTCGTAGTGATGAGCTTACGGAAATTGTTTGGGAATTGGTTAAAATTTCTCCGGTTCCCCTTATCTTAGATGCAGATGGATTATTTGCTCTCAGTGAAGGGATCGAAATATTATTAGAGGCCCAAAGCCCAATTATTCTTACTCCCCACCTTGGTGAGCTTAGTAGATTATCCGGTTTAAAAGTGGAAGAGTTAAAAAGTGATCCTATTGGTCATTGTCAAAATCTTGCTCGGGATTGGGGTGTTTATTTAATTATGAAAGGGGCAGCAACTTTAGTTGCTAGTCCTGAGGGAGAAGTTTATGTAAATTCTACTGGTAATCCCGGGATGGCTACCGGCGGTAGCGGTGATGTTCTGACCGGTATTATTGCCGGTTTAGTTGCCCAAGGTCTTAAACCTTTTCAGGCTTGTGCTGCCGGAGTTTTTCTTCATGGGCTGGCTGGAGATCTGGCGGCTAAGGAAAGAGGTTTTGCAGGTTTAACTGCAGGAGATTTAATCCGTTTTCTTCCTGCAGCTTGGGAAAAATGTAAGGCATTTTAAACTATTTTTTTGAGGTGAATTTGATGAATAACCTGCGAGCATATGCAGAAATAAATTTAGACGCTATTGCCCATAATGTTCAAGAATTAAGACGAATAACTGATCCGTCTGCAGAGCTGATTGCAGTGGTAAAAGCAGATGGTTATGGACATGGTGCAAAAATGGTGAGCAAAACAGCTTTAGAAAATGGGGCGACTAGATTAGCTGTTGCTTTTATAGATGAGGCTTTGGAGTTAAGAAAGGCAGGGATTAAGACCCCTATTTTGATTTTGGGCTATACAGCTCCGGAGTTGGCCGAGGAGGCTGTGGCCAACGACTTAACAGTTACGGTTTTTAGTAAGGAAATTGTAGAAGCCTTATCCCAAAAAAGCCAGGAACTTAATAAACCGGCCAAAGTTCATGTTAAGGTTGATACCGGCATGACCAGAATCGGTGTTTGGCCTGAAGAGACATTGGATTTTATTCGCTGGCTGAAGGGGAAGGAAGGAATAGAATTAGAAGGAATTTTTACTCACTTTGCTGCTGCCGATGAAAAGGATAAGTCCTATACGGAAAAACAGTTTGCTTCTTTTTGTAAGGTTTTAAAGGAGCTGGAAGAGGCGGGGATTAATATTCCCTTACCTCATTGTGCCAATAGCGCTGCTATAATAGATCTGCCTTCGACCCATCTCAAGGCGGTTAGGGCCGGAATTGCTATTTATGGTCTTTGGCCTTCTGCGGAGGTTGACCATACAAAATGTATTTTAAAACCGGCAATGAGTTTTAAAACCAGGGTTACTCAGGTTAAAAAGGTACCAGCCCAGGTTAGCGTTAGTTATGGAAGAAGCTATAGGACGAAAAGAGAATCCAAACTGGCTACATTAGCTGTAGGTTATGCTGATGGATATACAAGGATGCTGTCCAATAAAGCCCAGGTATTGCTGAGAGGGAAAAGGGTACCGGTTGTAGGCCGGATTTGTATGGATCAGTGTGTGGTTGATGTGACGGATTTGCCAGAAGTTGAGGTGGGAGATGAAGCTGTTCTTTTTGGCTTTCAAGGGGAGCAATTTCTACCGGTGGAGGAATTATCAGAAATTCTTGGCACAATTAGTTATGAATTGATTTGTGCAGTAGGAAAAAGGGTACCTAGAATTTTTTACCGGCAGGGGAAAATACTTTGATTTATTCTATATTTTGGAAAATAAAGCTTGCCCGCCTTCATTGACAATGATCTGTAATAATAGATATAATTGAATTATATAATGTAGTATAGTGGTAAATTTTTGCCAGTGCATTTGCTAAATATTGTAAATGAATTGTTGGGGGTGCCACGATGGCTGGTACAAAAAAAGTTATGATTTGTTTATCAGACCAACTGCTTGCTGAAATAGACGGTATTGCAGCTGGCGAAAACAGGAATCGAAGTGAATTTATTAGAGAAGTTGTAAAGTTGTATATTTTGGAACGCAAGAAAAGGGAACTTAGGGAAAAACTAAAAAAAGGCTATCTAGAAATGTCTGAATTAAATGTTAAGTTAGCCAGAACAGGGAAGTGCATGGAGTGGGAATTAGTCAAGTACGAAAAATTTTTAGCGGAGCGTGAGTTGGGTGAATATTCGACGCGGTGATATTTATTTCGCAGATTTAAATCCTGTTGTCGGTTCAGAACAAGGCGGTCAACGGCCGGTATTAGTTATTCAAAATAATATCGGTAATGAATACAGCCCGACTGTGATCGTAGCTGCTATTACTTCTAAAATTGATAAGGCCAAGCTTCCGACTCACGTCGAGATTGAAGCATCTAAATATGGCTTAGAAAAGGATTCGGTAATTTTACTGGAACAGATCCGTACTATAGATAAACAGCGTTTAATATCTAAGCTTGCCCATATTGATGGGGAAGTTCTGCAAAAGGTTGACGAGGCTTTAAAAATTAGCCTGGGTTTGTGGGATCTATAAAAAAGGACAGTCTTACTGTCTTTTTTTATTTATTGTCTTAAATTTTTTGAAAGGGGGAGGGAGATGCAGCCTTTAATTGGTTTATCTTGTGCGGCTGATTTGGAGCGTGAACGGAATTTTTTAGCCAAAGCCTATTGGCAGGCTGTGGTGGCGGCAGGGGGTATTCCTTGTTTACTTCCACCGTTGGAGGAAAAAAGCCAGGTAAAAAAACTGCTGTCAAAAATGAATGGTTTAATTCTAACCGGTGGTCCGGATATTCATCCCCATTATTTTAAGGATGAACCGCTGCCGAAAATAGGTACTGTTGATCTGGAAAGGGATAGGTTTGAACTAAACTGCCTAGAATTTGCTTTAGAAAAGGGTATGCCTGTTTTAGCCATTTGCCGGGGTATTCAGGTGTTAAATGTTGCTTTAGGCGGCAATCTTTATCAAGATATAAACACTCAAGTATCTGATTCTTTGGAACACTTCCAAACGGCTCCCGATTGGACCCCCTGGCATAGAGTTTCTTTTTCTCCTAATTCTTTATTTGCCCGCCTTTATAATAGTGAAGATTTAATCGTAAATAGTTTTCACCATCAATCAATTAAAAGGCTTGCCCCGGATTTGATCGCGGCTGGTTGGAGTAATGATGGGATTATTGAGGCGGTGGAAAGTGAAAAATATCCCTTTGTGTTTGGGGTTCAATGGCATCCCGAGCGGATGTGGAGGAAAGATGCTAAATATTTAAAAGAATTTAAGCTTTTAGTGGAATGGGCAGGAGAATTCAGCATTTAATTAGGGAGGATGGTTGGTTTTGGGGATATTTTAGTTGAGGTTTCTAGAAGCGGTGTGGTAGAAAGCAGGCATTATGGTTCGATTGCCGTAGTTAACAGAAAGGGAAAATTAATAGCCTCGGCCGGTGATCCGGAATTGGTAACTTTTATACGTTCGGCTGCTAAACCGATTCAGGCTGTTCCCCTTGTGGAGTCAGGGGCGGCAGATAGATTTGGATTTACTCCAAAAGAGTTGGCTGTCATGACCGGTTCCCACAGTGGAGAGGATATTCACACGGAAGCTGTTAGGAGTATTTTAAAAAAAATAGGGCTTGATGAAAATAGTTTGCTTTGTGGTATTCATCAACCATTTAGTAAGGAGGTTCAATCCAGTCTGGCTTTAAAAGGAGAAAAGCCTGGACCGGTTCATAACAATTGTTCAGGCAAACATGGAGCTATGTTGAGTTTAGCAGTACATCTTGGCTATTCTATCCGAAACTATACTGCTTTAGAACATCCTGTTCAGCAGATTATGCTAGAAGAAATAAGTTATTTTACGGGAGTGGATAAAAACAGGATTAGGTTGGGTTTGGATGGCTGCGGTGTTCCGGTATTTGGGGTCAGCCTGCTTGGGATGGCTTCTGCCTTTTCCAAACTGGCTTGGATGGACGGTTTGCCGGAGGCTAAAAAAGAAGCTGTGGGAAGAATTGTGAGGGCAATGCAGGATTATCCGGAAATGGTGGCGGGTAGCGATAGGTTATGTACTGAACTGTTTAGGAATACAGGAAGGAAACTGGTTTTGAAATACGGGTCTGAAGCCGTTTACTGCCTTGGTCACCTTCCCTCCGGGGTAGGGATTGCTATTAAGGTGGAGGATGGTTCCGACAGAGCTCTGGGGCCGGTAGTAATAGAAACTTTGTGGAAATTAGGTTTTTTAACTTATGAGGAGCTCGTGAAATTACGTCATTTTCATAGACCGCAGATTCGCAATCATCGGGGAGATCCGGTGGGGGAAGTGCGGCCGGTAGTAAAATTGAAAAAGGAAATTTAGATAGGAGGAAAGATAATGATTACAGCTATTAGAGGAGGAAAGATACATACCATAACCAATGGTATTTTGGAAAAGGGAACAGTTATTATGGAAAATGGGAAGATAACCGGGGTGGGAAGGGAGCTTCCGATTCCCCTGGGGGCTGAAATCATTGATGCGGAAGGGAAATATATTTTCCCGGGTTTTATTGATGCCCATACTCATGCGGGACTGTTTGAAGAAGGGATGGGCTTTGAAGGGGAAGACGGTAATGAACTTACGGAACCGGTAACCCCTCATCTCCGGGCTATTGATGGGATCAATCCAGAAGATGAGGCATTTAAGGATGCTCTTGCTGCCGGCATTACCACTGTGGTTTCTGGTCCGGGAAGCGGGAACGTGGTTGGTGGACAGGCTTTGGCTATGAAGACAGCCGGCAGGACGATGGAGGAAATGGTTATTAAAGAGCCTATCGGGATGAAGATTGCTCTTGGGGAGAATCCCAAACGGGTGTACAATGAACAAAAGAAAATGCCCTCGACCAGAATGGGGACTGCTGCTTTGCTCCGGGATTGTCTGGTTCAGGCCCAAAACTATTTGGAGAAATTAAAAAAGCACAGAGAAAAACCGGATGAGGTTTTTGAGAGAGAGTTGAAATGGGAAGCAATGATTAAAGTTTTAGAAGGAGAAATTCCTTTGCGAGCCCATGCCCACCGGGCGGATGACATTCTCACTGCCATTAGGATTGCGGAAGAGTTTGGGGTGAAAGTTGTAATTGAACATGCTACGGAGGGCCATAAAATAGCTCAGATTTTAGCGGAAAAGGGAGTTCCTGTTGTTGTTGGTCCTGGTTTGACTTCCCGTTCTAAAATTGAATTGAAGGAAATGAGCTTTCGCACTCCCGGGATCTTGGCAAAAGCAGGGGTGAAGGTTGCCCTGATGACTGACCATCCGGTAATTCCGGTTCAGTATTTGCCTATTTGTGCGGTTTTAGCCGTAAAGGAAGGAATGGCTGAAGAAGATGCTCTGCGGGCTATTACAATTAATGCTGCGGAAATAATTGGTCTAGACCATCGGTTAGGGAGTATTGAAGTGGGTAAAGATGGAGATTTGGTTATCTACAATGGCCACCCCTTTAATTATTTGAGCCGGGTGGAAAAGGTGTTTGTTAATGGACGTTTAGTTTATACAAAAGAATAAGTTGCAATAAGAACGGGGACCTGTGATCAACAGGTCCCCAATTTAAAAAGGAGTGAGTAAAATGGTAGGAGTTTTCCAAACTTAGAAATATTTATTCCCTAAAATTAGGGATTTTATACACGGAATTTTATTGAGAAATGATTTTTTCAATCATTTTATAATATTGGTTGAATTTTTCTTTATTTAAAGAATAGTAGACAAGTTGCCCATCCCTTCTGTCCTCCACTAAATCGATAGCCCGTAAAATTTGGAGATGGCGGGAAATTCGAGGTTGAGCCATGTCTAAATATTTAGCCAATTTGTAAACACAGGTGTCTTCCTTGTTTAGTAATTGGATAATTTTTAACCTTGTTTCGTCAGATAAGGCTTTACAAAAATCTATAATTTCTCTTTCGGACATGAGCAACCTCCACTATTGACATTGCTGTATTTGAGTATAAAGATATTGGTATATCTATATTTTTATATATAAACATATAAAGACATCTCAATATCTTTATTTATATTATAGCCTGTAAAAATAATTTAGGCAATAATAATTTTGATTTGTGCAGTTTTGCGCAAATTCTAAGCCTTGTTTTAAGTTATAATATAGGTTGGATATATTTGAAAAGATAGTGGGGGTTTTTACATGGCTGATTGGCAAAACCTAAAGCAAGAATGTTTGGCCTGTCGTCAATGCCATTTGAGGGCCGGTTGTAGAGGAGTAGTTTTTGGAGAAGGAAATCTTTCTGCTGATTTAATGCTGGTAGGTGAAGGTCCCGGCCAGGTGGAAGATGAATTAGGAAGGCCGTTTGTAGGGGCGGCGGGGCAATTATTAAATCGAATAATTCAGGCGATTAATCTTAGAAGAGAAGATGTTTACATTACTAATGTGGTGAAATGTCGTCCTCCTTATAATAGAACTCCTCAGAAGGCGGAAATGGATATCTGCGGTCCCTGGCTTAGGCAAGAGATTGAACAGGTTAAGCCTAAAATCATTGTTTGTTTGGGAGCAGTGGCAGCAAAATACTTAATAGACCAGAATTTTAAAATT
>DUMD01000028.1 GCA_012840065.1 Clostridia bacterium | reverse complement strand
TCTTCAGTATTCTGAGCAATAATAACCCCTTTCCCTGCAGCTAATCCGTCTGCTTTAACTACGCAAGGACTATTTAGCTCTTTAATGTATTCCTTAGCCTCCTGGGCAGAAGCAAAGGTATTAAACTTAGCAGTAGGTATTCCATATTTGCGAAAAAGATTTTTAGCAAAAACCTTACTGCCTTCAATTTCAGCAGCCAGTTTGGACGGGCCGAAGACTTTGAAGCCTCGTTTAACAATTTCATCGGTTAGACCTGCCATTAAAGGAAGTTCTGGACCAACCACAGTTAAATCTATTTTTTCCTGTTCAATGAATTTAACTATGCCTTCCACATCCTCCGGGCTACCGGGCAGGCAAGTAGCATGTTCGGCGATACCCGCATTCCCTGGCCAACAAAAAATTTCCCTAACCTTTGGGCTCTGTTTAATCTTCCAAACCAGAGCATGTTCTCTACCGCCACTGCCAACAACTAAAACCTTCAAAATACTCTACCTCCTAATGTCTGAAATGACGTTCTCCAGTAAAGACCATCGCCATTCCATGTTCATTAACTGCTTTTATTACTTCTTCATCCCGAATAGAACCTCCCGGTTGGATTACTGCAGTAACCCCCGCCTTTGCCAACACATCAATACCATCCCGGAAAGGGAAAAAGGCGTCTGAACCAGCTACAGTTCCCTTACTCTGTTCACCTGCTTTTTCCACAGCTATTTTTGCAGAATCAACCCTACTCATCTGGCCGGCACCAACCCCAAGGGCCATTTTATTTTTTACCAAAACAATAGCATTTGACTTCACATGTTTGGTAACTTTCCAAGCAAACAATAAATCTTCCCATTCAGCCTCAGTCGGCTTCCTTTCGCTCACTACCTGCCAAGACTCTACTGCACTCTTGAATTCATCTATTTCCTGAACCAACAACCCGCCGGCAACTCTTCTCAATTCCATCCCCTGGTCTACCTGACTGCCATCTAGTTCAGGCATGAGCAGAAGGCGGATATTTTTCTTACTGGTTAAAATGGAAAGCGCTTCCTCAGAAAAAGCGGGAGCAATTACAACCTCCACAAAAATTTTATTTACTTCTTCAGCAGTTTCCCGGTCCACAGGCCGGTTAAAACTGATCACACTGCCGAAAGCAGATACCGGATCCCCAGCAAAGGCCGAACGGTATGCTTCCGCCAAACTATCCCTTTGAGCAACTCCGCAGGGATTATTATGTTTGATAATAACTGCTGCCGGATCTTTAAACTCTGCCACCAGACCAACTGCCGCGTTCAAATCAAGAATATTGTTATAGGATAACTCCTTACCGTGAAGTTGTTTGGCTCGAGCCAGATTTAATCCGGAACCTAATTTATCCTCCTGATAAAAAGCTGCCTGTTGATGAGGATTTTCCCCATACCTCAAATCCTGAACTTTTTGATAGGATAAACTGAGTTGAGCAGGGAATTTCTCAGCCCCGGGAACCAATTCCCTTAAATAATTATAAATTGCTGCATCGTAGCCGCTGGTATGACCGAAAGCTTCTACAGCAAGTTTAAACCTCAATTCTTCACTAATTTCTCCTCCGTTATTTTCCATTTCTCTGATAACTTCCGCATAACGTTCCGGGTTAACTACAACCGCAACATATTTATAGTTTTTAGCCGCTGAACGTACCATAGTAGGCCCGCCGATATCAATATTTTCAATTACTTCTTCCAGTTCTACTCCCGGTTTGGCAATTGTTTCCCGGAAAGGATAGAGATTAACAACCACCAGGTCGATTCCTTCTATCCCATGCTCCTGCATTTGCTGGCGGTGAGAAGCGGAATCCCTAATAGCCAAAATACCCCCATGCACTTTTGGATGAAGGGTCTTTACCCTCCCGTCCATAATTTCAGGAAAACCTGTCACCTCGGAAATAGGTACAACCTTAATCCCTGCTTCCTGTAAAAGTTTAGCAGTGCCACCGGTAGAAATGATTTTAACCTTCATTTCTGCCAGTTTTTGAGCAAACTCAACAATACCTTCTTTGTTAGAAACACTGATTAGTGCAGTCTTCACCATCTAGAACTCACCCTCCTTTAAAAACTTATCTACTTTAAAATAACTTTCCTTCCTTCTATGGTTACCCTTCCCTCAGCAATCAATTGAATAGCCCGCCAATATAAGTCATGTTCTTCTTTTAAAATTCGCTCGGCCAAACTTTCAGCATCATCATCTTCTAAAACCGGTACTGCCCTTTGCAAAATAATTGGCCCCGTATCCATTCCTTCATCAACAAAGTGAACAGTACAACCGGATACTTTTACCCCGTAATCAATGGCTTGCTTTTGAGGTTCCAAACCGGGAAATGACGGTAATAGGGATGGATGAATATTTAAAACCTTATTCTTGTAATAACTTAAAAACCTGGGAGACAACAAACGCATAAATCCGGCTAAAATTATCAAATCAACCTCAAAACTACTAAAAATTTTTATCAATTCTTCTTCGTATTCTGCCTTAGTGCTAAATTGTTTTGGATTCACATATAAGGATTTAATATTTTTCCGTTCTGCTTTTTTCAAGGCTGGTGCCTCGCTCCGATCGCTGATTACCACCACAACTTTAGCATTAAGCTTTCCTTCTTCCCCAGCCTTGATAATAGCTTCCATATTGCTGCCCCGTCCTGATACCAATACTCCTAAACGTAACGTTTTTGTATTCATTTTAATTCCACGCTCCGCTCTCCGGCCTGGATAGCTCCGATGACATATGGTTCTTCCCCTAAGGCCTGCAGATAAATCAAGGCTGATTTTTCCTGTTCAGCCGGGATCACTAAAACCATCCCAATCCCCATGTTAAAGGTCCGGAACATCTCCTTTTCTTCTACAGAACCTTCCGCCTGGATTAAAGAAAAAATAGGAGGTATCGGCCAGCTTCCTTTTTGAATCACCGCTTTTGTTCCCTCCGGTAAAATCCTGGGGATATTCTCTAAAAAACCGCCTCCGGTAATATGAGCTGCCCCTTTAAGTTCATAACCCTCATTAATTAGCTGGAGTACTGATTTAACATAAATTTTAGTCGGTTTAAGCAGTTCCTCGCCCAAAGAGCAGGAAAGACCGGCAGCTTGTTGGTCAAGAGAATAACCACCGATATCAAAAAGCACTTTCCGAGCAAGTGAATAACCATTGCTGTGAATTCCCGAAGAGGCCAGCCCAATTAATTTATCCCCCGGTTTTATCTTGGAACCATCTATGAGCTTGTCCTTATCTACTACTCCTACAGCAAAACCAGCCAAGTCATATTCCCCAGGCTGATAAAAACCGGGAAGTTCAGCAGTTTCCCCGCCAATTAGACTGCAGCCTGCCTGAAGACAGGCATCAGCAATCCCGGAAACGATCTCTTCTATTTTTTCCGGGATAAGCTTTC
>DUMD01000027.1 GCA_012840065.1 Clostridia bacterium | reverse complement strand
TTTCAGGAGGACAAATCTTATCCAATTCACCAAAAATTTGTTTTTTAATATCCATGTTTTCAATAGCAGCTTCAATTATTAATTGGCAATCGGCAGCATCTGCCAAATCAAGAGTACCTTTAATACGGCCCATAGTTTCATCCATTTCGGCCTGAGTCATTCTTCCTTTTTCTACTTCTTTGGAAAGGTTTTTCTTAATCCCATTAATACCTCTTTCTACAAACTCATCTTTGATATCACGAATAACCACATCATAACCTACTTTAGCGGCTACTTGAGCAATCCCGGAGCCCATTTGGCCAGCACCAATAACCATGATTTTTTTAACTTGCATTTTATCTCCTCCTTTTTTTATAGTTTAATATCTTTCTTCTGATTTCTGAATCAGCAGACGACAATTCCCGCATCTAAAATTATGTACAAAAAAATTAAAAGTTCATCACTTTTTCCCTTAATCACTATTAAGTTAACAGCGAGTACTGTCGTTTTAAACTGCTTTCGAAATCAGAAAAGCTTATTTTCTAAATATTACCTCAGATTTAATATGTTATTATATTTTTAATCACGGCCCTAAAATTATTCCCAGAGAAAATATTTGCAAAATATTCTGAAAAGAAACAAATTGCAAGCATTTCCCCTCTCCCTCAAACATACAAAAAATACTGTACATTATACAATTAGACAATAAAACATCTTTTCCTTCTAAGGGGAGAAATTATTTTAGAATAATTTCTCCCCTTCTGGCCACTCCCGTCCTAATTGCTTGCTCTGATACAGCATTAGCTACTGCCCGGGCTACCCTTGAATCGAAGGGACTAGGAATTATATATTCCGGTTTTAATTCAGACTTGTCCACTAAAGAAGAAATAGCATAAGCCGCTGCTATTTTCATTTCATCATTTATTTCCCTGGCCTGCACATCTAAGGCCCCCCTAAAAACTCCTGGAAACGCCAGTACATTATTAATCTGATTAGGAAAGTCAGACCTTCCTGTCCCTACTATTTTTGCCCCTGCTTTTAAAGCAAGATCAGGCATAATCTCCGGAATCGGATTAGCTAAAGCAAAAACAATGCTATCTGGATTCATGCCTGCTATCATTTCAGAAGTTAAAACATTAGCAGAAGATACGCCAATAAATACGTCTGCTCCTTCTAAAGCCAGCTTCAAGTCTCCCTTTTTACCTTTTTTGTTTGTTATTTGGGCAATTTCCTCTTTAGCCCAATTTAAATTTTCTGAATCAGGGGTAATTATTCCATTACGATCGCATACAATTACATCCTCCAGACCAAATTTTAATAATAATTTTGCGATAGCTATTCCCGCAGAACCTGCACCATTTATTACCGCCGTAATTTGGGTAAACTGTTTTCCAATCAGTTTACAGCTATTAATAAGGGCAGCCAACACCACGATAGCCGTACCATGCTGATCATCATGAAAAACAGGAATGTCCAAAACTTGTTTTAATCGCCTTTCTATCTCAAAACACCTGGGAGCAGAAATATCCTCTAAATTAATTCCACCAAAAGTTGGGGCAAGATACTTAACTGTATTTACAATCTCATCTACATCTTGAGTAGCCAAACAAATCGGGAAAGCATCTACATTAGCAAATTTTTTAAATAAAATTGCTTTACCTTCCATAACCGGCAGCGCCGCTTCCGGTCCAATATTTCCTAAACCTAAAACAGCAGAACCATCTGTAACTACTGCCACCAGATTACCTTTAGCCGTATATTCATAAACCTTAGCGGGGCTAGCTTGAATCTCTTTGCATGGTTCTGCTACACCCGGTGTATAGGCCAACCCTAAACTGTCAGGGGTATCTAATTCTACCTTTGACTGAATTTCTATTTTCCCTCTATGTTCAGCATGAATTTTTAAAGCTAGTTCTCTATTCAAGAAACATTTCTCCTCCTATTCATTTTTTGAATCTCTATGGGCTTCACTTCCAGCAGCTACATAGATACCATGGGCCAGCCTGGATGAAGCTGCTGCCGCTAAACCAGCTACCAAATCATCCAAAAATGTATGAACCTCACCATTGCCCTTACTATTAAGCCGCTTTAAAACCCCAATCTTTTTCTTATCTAAATAACCAAAGTTGGTCAAACCAATAGAACCATAAACATTCGTAATACTAAGAGCCAGAATTTCATCTACTCCATAAAGGCAATAATCATTGCTAATAATGTCTTGTAAAGGCTGGGGTAACATCTGCTGTTCAGCTAGCATATCAAGGGCAATTCCCGTTAGAATAGCATGTTGTACCTCCCGCTTAGCAAGTACCATTTCTACCTCTTTAAAACACTGCTCCAAGGTTAGCTGGTCATTATATGGCCTTTGCAAAGAAAACACCAGTTCTGCAATATCACTTATCTTTACCCCTCTTTTTTCCAATAATTCAATTACTTTTTCTTTCATACACCTCTCCCCCCCTGACTTTATTCTATTCAACACCTTAATACCAATATGATCTAGTTTTTTATCTTTTTTACCGATACAGCTATTTCTAACCCTGGTAAAAATAACTGCCTAAATCAGTTCAGGTGGTAGTTAAGGTGTAAAAAAAGAACAAAGGCTGATTTATATAAACAGACAATTCTTACCAGAATTTTCAAGAAACTTTAACACTTACAGCATCTTCCCCCAGCAATTCTTTAATATCCTTACTTAATTGTTCAGTAATGGACACCCAAAAGCTCCGATCTGTTAAAATCAATTTCTTTTTATTCTTCAGGAAAAGATAAACAGGACAATCACCGGGATAATGCAGCAAAATATTTTTTAACTTTTGAAAGAGCAGCAAGTCCCCATCTTCTTTAAACTGAATATAAAGCTCCTTACTTTTACCGGCATTTAGCGGTGTAATACTTTCACAAATAATTTTTACTTCTTCATCCTGTTTGCTTACTCTTCCTTGTACAATTACCACAAGATCATCTTTGATTAAGTGGGCAAAATTTTCATAGGTTCTGGGAAATACTACAACTTCAGCTGTCCCCGTAAAATCTTCTAAAACAAAGAAAGCCATCATCTGTCCATTTTTAGTAATAATCTTTTTGCTTCCGGTAATTATACCACCAGCAATAACTTTGCTTTTTTCCTTTTCATCCTTTAATTCTCCAATATTGACGCTTATTCTTTTTCTGAGCTCTTTTTCAAAAGGTTCTAAAGGGTGGCCGGAAACATACAGCCCCAACATTTCCTTTTCCAAGGCTAAAAGATCGCTTTTAGGAAACTCTGGTATTCTGGGCAAAGGGATTTCAAGAGCATTATCCTGCCCAGCATCAAGCAAATCAAAAAGAGAGGTTTGTCCAGATAGGCGTTCTTTCTGGCGTTCTTGAGCAAATTCAATAGCTTTATCTAAAACTTGAAGCAATTGGGAACGATAGGCCCCGAAGGAATCAAAGGCACCGCATTTTATCAAACTTTCCAGAGATCTTTTGTTCACTTGCTTTAAATCAATTCTGTTTAAAAAGTCCGAGAAAGAATTAAACTTTCCATCCCGCTCCCGAATATCTACAATATGTTCAATAACACTCATACCTACATTTTTTACTGCTGCCAAGCCAAAACGAATCGCTCCACCAACAACAGTAAAACCTGCTAAACTTTCATTAATATCAGGCGGCAGAATACTAATCCCCATCCGCCTGCATTCATCAATATAAAGAGCAACTTTATCCGTAGCAGTCATAACACTGGTTAGTAAAGCAGCCATATACTCAAGAGGGTAATTAGCCTTTAAATATGCTGTTTGGTAAGACACAATACCATAAGCAGCACTGTGGGACTTATTAAAACCATAATCAGCAAAATGAGCCATCAAATCAAAAATCTCTGCAGCTATTTCTTCTTTTATCCCATTATTTACGGATCCCTTGATAAAGTTTTCCCTCTCTGCCGCAATTACTTCCGGTTTTTTCTTGCCCATTGCCCGACGCAACAAATCAGCTTTACCCAAGCTGAATCCAGCCATGTCGCTGGCTATCCTCATTACCTGTTCCTGATAAAGAATTACACCATAAGTATCTTTAAGAATAGGTTCTAAAATAGGATCAAGATACTCTATCTTCTTTTCCCCATGTTTTCTTTTTACAAAATCTTCAACCATACCGCTGCCAAGAGGACCGGGACGGTAAAGAGCAACCAGAGCAATAATGTCATCAATTACCTCCGGTTTCAAATCTTTGACCAAACTTCTCATGCCACTGCTTTCTAATTGGAACACACCGATTGTTTCACCGGAACTTAACATATCATAGGTTGTTTTATCATCCAGAGGAATATTATCAATATCAATTTTTACTCCGTGGTTCTTTTCAATCATTTTTAAAGCATCATCAATAACTGTTAGGGTTCTTAATCCTAAGAAATCCATCTTAAGAAGACCGATCTCTTCTAATAAATCTTTAGAATATTGAGTAACAATAGCTCCATCAGAGGTTTTTAATAAAGGTACATAAGAGGTCAGGGGATCTTCTGAAATAACAACTCCCGCCGCATGCACGGAAGCATGCCTAGCCATTCCTTCAACGGCTTTTGCAGTATCAATTAATTCCCTAACCTGTTCATCCTGGTTATAAACCTCTCTCAATTCAGGGGAAATATTTAAAGCCTTTTCAATACTCATCCCCAATTCGCCCGGAATAAGTTTAGCAATCTTATCCACTTCTCCATAGCTTAAATTCATAGCCCTGCCCACATCCCTGACAGCACCTTTAGCAGCCATGGTACCGAAGGTCACAATCTGTGCTACCTTATCTTCACCGTATTTATTAATAACATAATCTATAACTTCACCCCGACGTTCAAAGCAAAAATCCACATCTATATCAGGCATACTTACCCGCTCCGGATTTAAAAATCTTTCAAACAATAAGTCATATCTTAAAGGATCAATATTGGTTATCCCTAAGACATAGGCAACCAGGCTACCTGCCGCCGAACCACGGCCAGGACCAACCATAATCCCTTTTTTTCTTGCATAATCTATGAAATCCCAAACAATCAAGAAATAGGTCGAATACCCCATTTCTTTAATTACGTTGAGCTCATATTCCAAACGTTCCATAATCTCTTCCGTAACCGGGTTATACCTCTGGCCAACTCTTTCCAAACAAAGTTTACGAATATACTCATTTGCATCCATATTTCCTGGTATTTCATAGTGGGGTAAATGAAATTCACCAAAGATCAGCTCCACATTGCAGAGATCTGCAATTTTTAATGTATTTTCGATTGCTTCGGGGGCATAAGGAAACAAAGCAGCCATTTCTTCACCAGACCGCAAATAGAACTGATCGGTTGAGAAACGCATTCTTCCGGGATCATCAATTGTCTTCCCGGTTTGAATACATAATAGAATATCCTGGACCCTTGCATCCTCCCGTTCAACGTAATGAAGGTCATTAGTAGCAACAAGAGGGATAGACAATTCTTTACTCAATTTTAATAATTCCTGGTTTACCAAGACCTGTTCTTGCATCCCATGATCCTGCAACTCCAAATAAAAATTACCTTCACCAAGAATATCCAAATATTCTAAGCAAAGTTTTTTAGCTTGCTCAATTTTACCTTCCAAAATGTTTTGAGGAATTTCTCCGGCTAAACAAGCACTTAACCCTATTAATCCTTTGCTATACTGCCGTAAAACATTTCGGTCAATTCTGGGTTTATAATAAAAGCCCTCTATATAACCTAAAGAAACTAATTTTAATAGGTTCTGATACCCCTCGTTATCCTTTGCCAGCAAAACAAGATGATACTGGTTATCATCAAAATGAGGTGCTTTATCATGCATTGTTCTGGGAGCAACATAAACCTCACAGCCAATAATAGGCTTAATTCCTTGTTTTTGACATTCCTTGTAAAAATCTAAGACACCATACATAACCCCATGGTCAGTTATGGCTAACGCTTTCATTCCTAAATCTTTAGCTTTGGCCACAAGTTTTTTTATTCTAGCTGCCCCGTCTAAAAGACTGTATTCGGTATGCACATGCAAATGGCAAAAGTCTTGCACCACGCATCCTCCCTTTAATTAGTGGTTTATTTAAAATATCTAAATATCTAAAGGTAGAAGCTTAATATTAATTATAACAAAATAAAAATAACAAAGAAAGGACAGTCAGAATTGCAAAAATAAAATTGGAAAACCAATCTCATTAACACCCGCTAAATGATTAGTGGTATAATAGTAAAGCTGAAGGAATATTATGCAATATTAATTCTAATTGGAGGAAATTTACCGGAATGATTTTAAAACGAAAATTATCCCAAAAACAATTAAAAGAAACTGGCTATTTAGTTAATCTGCAAATATATTCATCAGTTGAAAGTGAAGTAAAAGAATTAAAAGCAAAACTGAAAAAAATGCATAAAAAAATGCTTAAACAAAATCCTATTAAAAACAAAAAAGAAATCACCCCGGAAAATTTTATTATTATTTTCAAATATAGTAGTTATACAGAACAATTACCTGGCAAAAAAAGCATTAATTTTGATCATTATTTAGGTTTTTTTAAAAACAGTTATGTAAAACTAACTGCCCAATACCTAACAGATGAGTCAATTGAACAAATGAATAACAATGATTTAACTTGGAAATATGAATTCCTACCTGATCAAGCTGTCTACAATATTCTCTCCGATCGGATCGTTCTCTATAAATTTCGTCTATTTGTGAACCAGTTAAATTAAAAAGATTTTTTAATGGTGCCCTAAGGGCACCTTTTTTTAAACCATGCCTTCGCTTTGTCTACCATACCAACTTTTATGAGCTAGATAGAAAAAACATTCGAATCCCGGCCCACAAACCACCTACCTCTAAAAACTCTTTTATGTTAACAAATTGTTACAATTTTCCTAAAGGGATCTTCAACATTATGTCAAATGAAAAAAAATCAATGGATGATTTTGTCACTCTAACCAAAAAAGAAAGGAGGTGAAAAATTGCAGCTTCCAAGAAAATTCTTGCCCCTTCTTATCCTAAGCCTAACCATTATTCTTTGCCTTACAGCCAACAGTGCATACGCTTATAGTTACGGCAGTCGAATCCTTAAATTGGGGTCAAAAGGGGAAGATGTCAAAATATTACAAACAAATCTAAACAGTCTTAACTATCCTGCCGGAACTGTAGATGGTATTTTTGGTTCCAAAACTAAATCGGCGGTAATGGCTTTTCAAAAGGCGACAGGGTTGGTTGTCGATGGGATAGTAGGCAAGAACACGTATAATAAACTAAATGAAATTTTAAACTCCAGAACAAATAATTCTAGCGGTCAAACTAATAATACTTATATTGTTCAGCCGGGAGATAGTCTGTTTAAGATAAGCCAAAAATTTAAAGTTAGCGTGACAGATTTAATCAATTGGAATAACTTAAACAGCACAACTATTTACCCGGGACAAAGTTTGAAACTTTTTTCTAATTCCGCAGAATTTTACTGGGTTACAGTTAAGGGCACCACTGTTAACCTAAGGACCGGACCGGGAACAAATTATCCAGTAATAGCCAAAGTAAACCAGGGTACAAGCTTACAGGTAGTAAACAAAAGCGGAGATTGGCTTCAAGTGTTGCATAACAACTCAACAAAAGCCTGGATTGCTGGTTGGTTAACTACTACCCCATCTAGAGGAGGATCGAGGCCGGAGCCAGCCTCTTCTGGTAAAGTAATTTTAGGATATTATCCTGAAAACTATCCGGGAGATAAGCTTGCTTTAACCTCTCTTAAAAATTATTATCAATCCCTTACCGATGTTGCAGCTTTTGCTTATACCTTGGACGGCAGTGGTCAAATAAGCGGCCGGCATTATGAGGAGGGAATGAACTTTGCCAAACAAAAGGGAATTAGAACCTATGCCCTAGTTCACAACTGCATCAATGGTAAGTTTGATCAAAAATCAGTAAAACAATTATTAAATTCCTCCACAGCCCGCCAAAAAGCAATCAATAATATCCTAAACATTCTCCAAACCTACGGTTATACAGGAGTCCATTTAGATTTAGAAAATGTTGCACCTGAAGATAGGGGAGTACTCACCCAGTTTGTAAAAGAAGTAAAAGAAAAACTCTCTCCAGCCGGCTATAAAGTTGCCATGGCCGTCCCGGCAAAAACTTCTGATAGCCCCAATGCAGCATGGATCGGCGCATTTGACTATGCAGCTTTAGGAAAACTAGTAGATGAAATGGCCATCATGACTTACGATGAACATTATCTAGGAGGAGAACCCGGCCCTGTGGCCTCATACCCCTGGGTGGAAAAAGTTATAAAATATGCAACAAGCCAAGTCCCTAGCAGTAAAATCCTTCTGGGAATAGCTACATATGGCTATGAATGGGGACCCAATGGTGGTACTAGAGCATTAACACATTCCAAAATAACCAGTTTATTAGCAGAAAACAACCTTCAGGCAGTTTGGAATTCTTACTATCAAGTACCCCATTTTTCTTATAAGAAAGACGGAAATACATATCAAGTCTGGTATGAAAATAGTCATAGTGCCAGAATAAAATTTAATTTAGTTGATCAATATAACCTAAAAGGAATAGCTATTTGGCGTCTTGGCTACGAGGACCCGGAAATTTGGCAAAGAATTAATTTGCAACTTAAGGCACAGTGAGTGTGCCTTTTTTCTTTGACCAGGGTTAGGTATATATTAATACTTTTAGCATAAGATGATAATAGGTTAATTTATCTCCAGACAAGGTTTGAAAACCAAAAACCCCTTTGCCCAAATTGCTTTTTAGATCAAACTTAACTTTTAAAAGCCAGTTTTCATTTCCCAATTTAAGAATTCCAGAAATTAAGCCATTCCCTTCTCCTCCTCCAAAACCCTGTCTGGAACTTACAAAGGGCGGGGCCCATTGGCC